>DATEIF010000334.1:0-8406 GCA_035279205.1 Vineibacter sp. | reverse complement strand
CAAGCTCGGCAGCATCCATGTCCGGCACCGCGATACGGGGTATTTCCTGGCCGATGATTCGCTCAATCGCCGCCACCAGCTTGCCATCCTCGGGTGACGCCAGTGTGAAGGCCACGCCGCTGCGCCCGGCCCGGCCGGTGCGCCCGATCCGGTGCACGTAGTCCTCGGGCTGGAACGGCACGTCGAAGTTGAAGACGTGGCTCATGTCGTCGATGTCCAGGCCGCGGGCCGCGACATCGGAGGCGACCAGCAGCTTGATCTCGCCCAGCTTGAAGCGCTCCAGCGTCTCGGTCCGCACGGGCTGGCTCATGTCGCCGTGCAGGCCGCCGACGTTGAAGCCGTGCTTCGCCAGCGACTTGTAGAGAATGTCCACATCCTTCTTGCGGTTACAGAAGATCAAGGCGTTCTTGACCTCCTGGCTGCGGATGAGGCGGCGCAGGGCTTCGCGCTTGTCGAATTCGGGGACGATGGCCAGGCCCTGGGTCACGGTCGACGCGGTCGTCGCCGGGCGTGCCACGGTGATTTCCTTGGGATTCATCAGGAACGCATCGGCCAGGCGCCGGATTTCCGGCGGCATGGTGGCCGAGAAGAACAAGGTCTGCCGCATCTGGGAGACCAGCGATACGATGCGCTCGACGTCGGGAATGAAGCCCATGTCGAGCATGCGGTCGGCTTCGTCGATGACGAGGATCTTCACATCGTTGAGCAGGACCTTGCCGCGCTCGAAATGGTCGAGCAGCCGGCCGGGGGTGGCGATCAGCACGTCGACGCCGCGATCCAGCACCTTTTCCTGGTCGTCGAATGACATGCCGCCGATCAGCAGCGCCTGCGAGAGCTTGTGGTGCTTGCCGTAGGTATCGAAGCTCTCGGCCACCTGCGCGGCCAGTTCCCGCGTGGGTTCCAGGATCAGCGACCGCGGCATGCGCGCTTTGGCGCGGCCGGAGGCCAGTATTTCGATCATCGGCAGGGTGAAGCTGGCGGTCTTGCCGGTGCCCGTCTGGGCGCAGCCCAACACATCCCGTCCCATTAAAACGTACGGGATGGCCTGTTCCTGGATCGGGGTGGGCGTTGTGTAGCCCGCGTCAGCGACCGCTTTCAGCACATCGGGGCCGAGCCCCAGCAGATCAAAACCCATTGAAATCCCAAGCTATTTCCGCAGGGCCCCAAGCCTCTGGCGGCGCGGTCAGGCCTCATGTTGGGGGCACGGCCGACCGTCTGTTCGCGAACGGTGCGCATGATATGCACGGCGGTTCGCCTGTCAATGCGACGGCGCGCGAATCGGGCATGCGGCCACCGCGCGCCCTGTCCCAGCTTTGAGCATATCGACCGGGCTGGGGCCGGGTTGCCGGCCGTTGGCCGATCCGCCTAAGGTGGTCCGAGGCGGAGGTTGGGATGCTGATCGAACGCGACAAAACGCAGCTGCTGGTGGTCGACGAGCAGGAAAAGCTCATGCCGGCCATGCATGACGGCAGCCGGGTCATCGAACGGACCGCCGTGCTGTTGCAGGTTGCACGCACCCTGCAGTTGCCGGTCACGGTCACCGAACAATATCCCCAGGGGCTGGGCCCCACGGTGCCGCGGCTGCTCGACCTCCTGCCCGAGCGCGACCACGTGTTCGCCAAGACGCAGTTCTCGGCGGCGGCTCAGCCTCAGGTCGCAGAGCGCATGCGCGCGGTAAAGCGCCCGCAGGTGGTGGTCGCGGGGGTCGAGGCCCATGTCTGCGTCGCCCAGACCGCCACCATGCTGCGGGCCGAGGGCTATGACGTGTTCCTTGTCGCCGACGCGATTTCCTCGCGGCGGACGGACAGCGTGGCGCTGGCGTTCGAGCGGCTGCGGCCGCAGGGCATCTGGATCGTGAATGTCGAGCAGGTCCTGTTCGAGTGTCTGGGCGAAGCCGGCACGCCGGAATTCCGCGAACTGAGCCGGCTGATCCGATAGATGACCAACCCCCGCGCCGACCGGCCGACGTTGGTGCTCTGCCCGGGCCTCCTGAACGACGCCCGGGTCTTTGCGCCGCAGATCGCCGCCCTGGGCTCCCGGGTCGACTGCCTGGTTGCCGATCTCGCCTCGCACGAGTCGCTGGTCGAGATGGCGTCGGCGGTGCTGGCGCAGGCACCGGCGCGGTTTGCGCTGCTGGGCTTCTCGATGGGCGGCTATGTCGCCTTCGAGATCCTGCGCCAGGCGCGCGAGCGAGTAAGTCGCCTGGCACTGCTCGACACCAGCGCCCGTCCCGACTCGCCCGAGCAGACGGCGCAACGGCAGGCCATGCTGCGCCTGGCCCAGACCGGTGCGTTCAAGGGCGTCACGCCGCGGCTGTTGCCGCGATTGGTGCACCCGGCCCGGCTTGATGATCCGTCGGTCAGGGAACCGATCTTCGCCATGGCCGCCAGCATCGGTCGCGACGGCTTCCTGCGCCAGCAGGTCGCGATCATGGGCCGGCCGGACAATCGGCCGCTGCTCGCGACGGTGCAGGTGCCGACGCTGGTCATGGGCGGGCGCGAGGATCAGCTCACGCCGCCGTCGCTTGCACAGGAGATCGCCGCGGCGGTGCCCGGTGCCGAGCTGGTCCTGATCGAGGATTGCGGGCATGTCTCGCCGCTCGAGCGCCCGGACATCGTGACGGCAGCGCTGGAGGCCTGGTTGTTCGGCACGCCGCCGTTGCGCTGAGGGCGCCGGCACGCAAGATACCGCCCCTCGCGAAAGGACCATGTCATGCCGGGACCGCTGCGCTACTGGGAAGACTACGAGGTCGGCGTGCCCTACGACCTGGGCAGCCAGACGATCTCGCAGGACGAGATCGTTGCCTTCGCGCGGCAGTTCGATCCACAGCCGTTTCATGTCGATCCGGCGGCGGCCCGGCAATCGATGTTCGGCGGCCTGATCGCCAGCGGCTGGCACACCTGCGGCATCGTCATGCGGCTGATCGTCGATCACTATCTCCATCCCGAGACCAGCCTCGGCTCGCCCGGCATCGACGATATCCGCTGGCTGAAGCCGGTGCGGCCGGGCGACGTGCTGAGCGGCAAGATGCATGTGCTGGACAAGCGCGAGTCGCGCAGCAAGCCCACGATCGGAATCCTGATCAACGAGGCATCGCTGCAGAACCAGAACGGCGAGGTCGTGGCGACGGTGCGGGCGACGAACCTGATACGACGTCGTCCGTCGTGACGCCCACGATCAACGCGATGCTGGAGAGAGCATGACGGGACAGGCGGTCAAGGGTATCGACCACGCCGTGGTGGTCGTGGCGGACATCGAGGCGGCGCGCGCCACGTACGCCAGGCTTGGTTTCCAGGTGCAGCCGCGCGGCTTCCACACGCGCCTGGGCACGGCCAACCACCTGATGATCTTCGGCGATACCTATTTCGAGCTGATCGGCATCGTCGAGGCCAACCCGTTCAATGCCGAACGCCGTGCGTGGCTGGAGCGGTTCGGTGGCGGGCTGGCCAACGTCGCGCTGCGCACCGACGGTGCCGACATCGCCCATGCGGCCTGGACGGCGGCGGGCCTGCAGCCGGATCCGGTGCTGGAGTTTGCGCGCGCGGTGGATATCGCGGGCAGGCCGGAGCAGGCTGCCTTTCGCACCGTACGGCTGGCGACCCAGCGCGCCAAGCTGCTGGGCTTCTTCGTTTGCGAGCACCGCACGCCGCAGTTCGTCTACCGCCCCGAATGGGCTGAACATCCCAATGGGGTGACCGGGCTTGCCGGCGCCACGGTCATCGCCGGCGATCCGGCGACAGACGAGGCATACGTGCGCAAGGTGTTCGGCGAGGCGGCCGTCCGTCACGACGGTGATGACCTGGTGGTCGATAGCGGCGGCACGCCGATCCGCTACCTGACGCGCGACCGCTTCCTGGCCCGCTATGCGGGAATCGTGCCGCAGCGGGTCGACGATCATCCGGCGCTGCTGAGCTTCCGCGTGGCGGATGCAGCGCGCACGGCGAGCGTATTGCGCGACAGCGGCGTGGCCTATGTACCCGCACCAGACGGACGTGTACTGGTGCCGGCCGCGGCTGCCGGCGGCGTCAGCATCGAATTCAGAAAGGATTGAGTTTCAGGATGAACGCTGTTCCCCAGCTGGTTTCCCCCGCCTTCGATCTCACGGATCCGTCCACCTTCGGTCATCTCACGCAGGAGACGCTGCGGTTCGGCGATGTCGACTCCAATGGGCACGTCAACAACGTGGCGTTCCTGGTTCTCTTCGAGAACGCGCGCGTAACCTACATCGCCCAGCACATGTCGTTCATGCGCAAACAGGGCCTGTCGACGGTGGTCGCGCATGTCGACATCGATTTCCGGCGTCAGATGTTTTTCCCGGGAACAGTGCGGGCCGGCGCGCGGCTGATCGAGGTGCGCCGCTCGTCCTTCGTGTTGGGGCAGGCGATCTTCGACCAGGAAGGGCGCTGCGCGGCGGATGGCCATGCGGTCATCGTCGCCTACGATCCGGCCAGCGGGCGCGGGCGGACCATCCCCGACGACATTCGCCGGGAACTCATGCGCATGGCCGAATCGCCGACGGGAATCGGCGCGTGATGATAACGGAGGCGTGATGTGAGCAGCGTCATCCCCGACGGTTTCGTCCAGCTCGACATGGCCGACGATTTCGTGCGGCTGGTCGGGCCGCTCTACGTCAAGCTCGAGTCCGACGGCCCGCGCGTCGGCCTGCTGCTCGAACACCGCCACGGCAATCCGCTCGGCATTGCGCATGGCGGCTGCCTGGTGACGCTGGCCGACATGGTGATGGGCTTCGGTTGCGGCTATGCGACCAAGACCGCCGGCGTGCACCCGACCATCACGCTCAATAGCGATTTCGTGCGCGGTGCGCGCATCGGTCACTGGATCGACGGCAAGGCCGTCATCACCCGGCGGACACCCAATTTCATTTTCGCCCGTTGCGATCTCGTCTGCGCCGGCGAAGTGGTGTTGTCCGCGTCCGGCGTCTTCAAGGTGCCGACGCTGAAGTCGGCCTGAACGAAGCCGTCATCCCGAGCGCAGCGAGGGATCTCCCGCGAACGGGGACTCCATTTCAGGAGATCCCTCGCTGCGCTCGGGATGACGCGCCTGCGGCTTCCTCACCGCCGCTTGTAGATGACGTAGCGGTCGACATCCATGAAGTGTGTGTAGCGCTCGAAGGCGCGGGCGAACTTCGGGTTGCGCATGAAGTATTCGAGATAATCGAACACCCGGCCCTGACAGCGCGGCATGCCGGCGACGCGGTCGGCGATGACGAGATCGGGCTGCTGGCGCTCCAGGTCATCGGACACCGACTCGAACACGAACCGTTCCGCCTCCGACATGTCTTCCGGTGCGTTGTACAGCGTCGGATACTCCTCGCAGTCGGCGTAGATCCCCTGCAGGACCCACATGGTCTGGAAGCGCATCGTCATGCGGATGCCGCCATAGTTGACCAGCGGGTAGTAGGGATAGATGCCGGGCGACAGGACCAGGATGCGCTTGTTGGCGGCGTTCTGCTCGACGATATGCAGCAGGACGCCGGTGATGCTGTCCTCGAACTGGCGCTGCTTCTGGAACGGCGGGGTGAACAGCGCGGCTTGGAAGTAGAGCAGGATCAGGAACGTGGCGCTGATGGCGACCACCGGCAGGCGATGCGCATCGCGATCGATCGGCAGATAGCGGTCGATCATCTGGGAGATCGTGACCGCGGCCAGCAGGATCGTCGCCGAAAGCCCGGGCAGGACGTGATAGGGCCAGCCCTTGGCCTGCAGGGCGGCGGCCAGCGCCGCGCCCAGGCCGTAGGCGACGATCACGCGCCCGGCCACCGTGCGCGCCAGGAAGATGGCCAGCAGGCCGAAGGCGGCCAGCGCCAGAAGGCAGGGGCCCAGGACCGGACCGAACAGGACTCCCGTCCAGGTGACCTCGCCGAGGTGGGTGTAGGAGTCCCAGATGATCGGCAGCACGGTGGTCAAGTACGCCGGCGTGCCCAGCACGATCAGCGCCGCATGGCCGATCGCGACGGCACCGATCAGCCAGGGCACCGCGTCGCGCAGGGTCCGGCGCCAGCCGCGGTGCAGCAGCAGGTACGCTTCGACCACCAGGGGAATGGCCAGGAAGTGCGGCTTCTGCGCCAGGCCGATACCGGCCGCCAGCGCGATCGCCCAGGTCGGCAGCCGGCCGATGGCGGCGGCGCGGCCCTCGGCGCGCTCGGCGGCGTGCAGCAGGTAAGGTGCCGTCAGCACGAACATCAGATGCTCGCGCTGCCCGAAATTCTCGTTGGGCAGCACGACGAACAGGAACAGCAGCGTCGGTGGAACCAGGGCCTCGGTCAGCGGGTGCGCCAGCGACGGAACCCTGTGGGTGAGCGCGCGGCAGGCGAGGAACGAGCCGACGATCGCCACATAGAAAGCGATCGTCATCCAGGTGGCAGCGTCGAGGCCCGTGAACGCGAACAGGCGCGCCAGTACCTCCGGTGCGGAATAGAGGATGAAAACCAGCGGCAGGTTGATGTCGATGATGTCGACATAGAGCTTTTCGCCATCCAGCCAGCGATGCCCGACATCCATCAACGCGGCGACGTCGTGGTTGATGGGGGGAAACAGATAGACCACGGCCCAGGCGACCGGGATCAGCAGCAGCAGGATCTCGATCGCGCGCGCGGCGCCGGTCGGCAATCGGTCGCGCAGGAAGCGCGAGGGATGGTGAACGACTTCGGGCGCGGAGTCGCCTACGGATACCGGTGATGGTGGCGTTGGGCCATCACCCGGGCGCTGGACCTCGTGGTCGGAGGAAGAGGGACGTTGATCGGGCAAGGCTGGCTGTGAAAGCGTTGACGAGTGGCTGCCGCGCGGCAACGGCGCGGCACGATAGCAGAGCGGCAACGGCCCTGACCACCGGTCCGACTGCACAGATCAGTCGTTCCGCGATATAGGAGATGGCATGGAGCGCCGCGAGTACGACCAGATGCACGCCCTGGAGGGCCGCCTGTGGTGGTATCTCGGCCTGCATCGGTTGCTGGTCGATCGGGTCAAGGCAATGGTGGGCGAGGGGCGGCTCCTGCTCGACGCCGGTTGCGGCACCGGTGGATTGCTTGCGGCCCTTGGCCGCAGCCGGCTGGCGGTGCGCCAGCTGGGGCTTGAGTACGACGCCGAGGCGGCGCGGATGGCGGCGCAGAAGAGCGAAGCCGCCGTGGTCGTCGGCTCGGTCACGGCGCTGCCGTTTGGCGACCGGACTCTCGGCGCCGTGGTGAGCGCCGATGTGCTCTCGCACGGCCTGGTGGATCCGGCGCAGGCCCTGAAAGAGGCGCACCGGTGCCTCGAAACCGGCGGAATCCTGATCCTGAATCTGCCAGCCTACCCGTGGATGTTGTCGTCGCACGACCGGCATGTGCACAATGTGCGCCGTTTCGGGTGACGGCAGGCGGTTGGGTTGGTGGAGGAAGCCGGGTTCCGCGTACGGCGCGTCACTTACTGGAATTGCCTGCTGTTTCCGCTCATGGTTGCCAAACGCCTGCTGGTGCGCAATGCGGGCAGCGATGTGCAGGAAATGCCGGCGCCGATCAATGCGCTGTTCGCGGCGATCATCGGGTTGGAGCGCCGCTTGATCGGCTGGGGCGTGTCGCTGCCGTTTGGAGGCTCAATCCTGTTGGTGGCTCAGAAGGGTGAAACGAAGAGGACATGACTCGGCCATTTGCCCTCAGCATCGTGGTTCCGGTCTACAACGGCGCCGCCAGTGTCGGCGAGCTCGTCGCGGCGCTGCGGGCGCTCGACGTGCCCGGCGGACTGGAGATCGTCCTGGTCAATGACGGCAGTCCCGACAACAGCTTCGAGGTCTGTCGTGAGCTCGCGGCGCGTGCCGGTGCACCGGTCACGCTGGTCGACCTGTCGCGCAATTACGGCGAGCACAATGCCGTCATGGCAGGGCTGGCCCATGCGCGCGGCGACTACACCATCACGATGGATGACGACCTGCAGAACCCGCCCGAGGAAGTGCGGCGGCTCTTCGAATACACGCGCGATAACGGCTTCGACGTGGTCTACACCCACTATGCCACCAAGCAGCACGCGGCCTGGCGCAACATCGGCAGCCGCTTCACCAACTGGTGCGCCGACCGACTGATCGAAAAGCCGCGCGGCCTCTACTTGTCGAGCTTCCGCTGCATCAGCGCGTTTCTGCGTGAGCGCCTGGTGAGCTACGATGGGCCCTATCCCTATGTCGACGGCCTGATCTTCCAGATCACGGAGAACTTCGGTCGCCTGCAGGTATTGCACCTGCCGCGCAACGAAGGGCGTAGCAACTACACGCTGCGCCGGCTGTTCCGGCTGTGGCTGTCGATGTTCCTGAACTTCTCGGTGCTGCCGCTGCGCTTCGCCAGCATCACCGGCATGGTGCTGAGCGGCTGCGGCCTGCTGGGCTTCGTCGTGGTCCTGATCGAGGCCCTGATCAAGCAGG
>DATEIF010000333.1:0-3540 GCA_035279205.1 Vineibacter sp. | reverse complement strand
GCGCGGGATCTCGATCTCAACCCGAGCACCTGCTTCAACCTGCTCAAGACTCTGGTGCACGAGGGGCTCGCCGTGTTCGACGAGCCCACCAAGACCTACGCGGTCGGCATCGGCCTGCTCGCCCTGGCCAAGGGCACGCTGGAGCAGGCGAGTTACGTGGCGATGGTGCGGCCTCACCTGCGCGAGGTGGCCGCGAACCACCGCGTGACCTGCACCTTGTGGCACGTGATGAGAGGGGAGCGCGTGGTGCTGGTCGATCGCGCCGACAACGACGCCGCGATCCGGGTCCACATGAGCGTCGGTCAGCGCCTGCCGATGTACATCGCGGCGCTGGGCCGCTGCATGGCCGCGCATTCGGGGTTGACCACGCCGGAGCTGCGCGCGCGCTTTGCTCAGTTGCGCTGGGAGGATGATCTCAGCTTCGCGACCTACCTGGCCGAGATCGAGGAGGCACGCAAGCGCGGCTACGCAGTCGATCAGAGTCACTACGTGAAGGGGGTGACCACGGTGTCGTCGGTGGTGCTCGATGCGTTGGCCAAGCCGCTGATGGCGATCAGCGCCGTCGGCTTCGGCGCACAGATGAGCAAGGCCGACGTCAAGGCTCTCGGCGAGGACCTGCGCGACCGCGCGGCCGAGATCTCGCTCGCCATGGCTGGTCGGCGCCGGTCCCGCACCTGAGGACGGAAACGTCCGGGCCGCTATTCATGCGCCGGCTGAAGGGGAAGGCGGCATCGGCGCTGCCTCCCTCGATGCGATCAGCGTAAAGTCTTTCTTACGCCGCGAGCAGCCCGGCCAGGCGCGCCCGGATGATCTCCGTCGCCTCGCGCATGGTGCGGTCGATCAACTCCTGGCAGGTCGGGATGTCCTTGATCAAGCCTGCCACCATGCCGCACGACCAGGCGCCGGCATCCATCTCGCCCTCCTTCATGATGCGGGGGTAGACGCCTGCCACCTCGGGGATGATGTCTTCGAACTTGATCTGGGATCCAAGCGTTTTCTCCTTCTCCAGCAGCCGCTCGACTCCCTTGTTCTTCAGCACGCGCTCGGTATTGCGCAGCGGCCGCATCACCAGCCGCGTGTCGAGCTCGGTGGCTGCCAGCAGGGCCTGCTTCACGTTGTCGTGGACCGGCGCTTCCTTGGTCGCAATGAAGCGTGTTCCCATGTTGATGCCGTCGGCGCCCAGGGCCAGCGCCGCGGCCAGCGAGCGGCCATCGGCCATGCCGCCGGATGCGACGAAGGGAATCTTCAGCTCCTCCGCCGCGCGCGGCAACAGAATGAAATTCGGCACGTCGTCCTCGCCGGGATGGCCGCCGCATTCGAAGCCATCGACGCTCACCGCATCGCAGCCGATCGACTCGGCCTTCAGCGAGTGGCGTACCGAGGTGCATTTGTGGATCACCTTGATGCCGGCTTCCTTGAGGGCCGGCAGCCATTTCTGCGGGTTGTTGCCGGCGGTCTCGACGATCTTGATGCCGCCGTCGATGATGGCCTTGATGTAGCCTGGGTAGTCCGGCGGCTTGACCGAGGGCAGGAAGGTAAGGTTGACGCCGAACGGCTTGCTGGTCATCTCGCGGCAGCGCCGGATTTCGTTGGCGAGCTTCTCCGGCGTGCCCTGCGTCAGGCCGGTGATGATGCCCAGTGCGCCAGCATTGGAAACCGCAGCCGCCATCTCGGCAAAGCCGACATAGTGCATGCCACCCTGGATGATGGGGTGTTCGATGCCGAGCAGCTCGGTGATACGGGTTTTCATGAGGCTTCGTCACTCCTTGTCAGGGCTGCGATGGTCCGCACAGAGAATAGACGTTTTGTGTCGGGCGTCGTGGCGAAATCCGGGGAGCTTGATCAGGCCGCGAGCGCCAGGATCTGCTCCACGTCGTCCGGCGAGCGGATCGGCCGCGGGTTGGTCGTCGTGAAGATATGCTTCATGGCGATCTCGGCGATGAGAGGAAACCTGTTGGCACCGACGCCGACGTCACGCAATGACCGCGGCAAGCCCAGCGCGGCCACGAGCTCGGCGAAAACGTCAGCGGCGTCCGCGCCTGGTTGCCCCAGCGCATCGGCGAGCCGGGCCTGTGCCACGTCTGTCACCGGGCGGTTGAAGCGCAGGACGCTGGGCATCATCACCGGCGTACAGAAATAGTGCGGCACGTCACAGGTCCCGCCCAGGATATGGCCGATGGCGTGGCTGGCGCCCATGGGCACACGCGCCTGCAGACCAAACGCCGCCAGCCACGATCCCGTCATGCACTTGGCGCGGGCGTCCAGGTCGCCCGCGTTCGTCTTGGTCTCGAGCAGGCCTTCGCGCAGCAACCGAATGCCGTGCAGCACAGCGCCATCGGTCAGCGGCGTGCCTTTGAGCGAGCACAGTGCCTCGATGCCATGGTCCATGGCCCGCAGGCCCGATCCGAACCAGATCAGGGCGGGCGTATGCAGCGTCAGGCGCGGATCCAGCAGGATCGACTTCGGCATCATCAGGGGATGGAACAGGATCTGCTTCAACTTGCGCTGCGAATCGGTCACCAGCGTACCGGCGTTGTATTCGCCGCCGGACAACGTGCTGGGGACGACCACCAGCGGCGTTGACGGCGCCGTGATCTGCGGACGCAGCGGCTTGCCGTCAGGCCCGATCCGGGTGACCAGATCATCCATCGCGGCCGGATCGGTGATGTCCTGTTCCAGGCACACCAGCATGGCCTTGCCCGCGTCCACCACCGAGCCGCCGCCGATCGCGACGATCAGATCGGCGCCGGCCTGACGTGCCGCGTCCGCCGCCTCGATGACCGATATGCGCGTGGTATGGGGAGGCACGCGATCGTAGAGGCCGACGTAGCGCTCACCGAGCGCACGTCGGATCGCGGCGATTTCGTCCGTGGTGCGGTTGAGCGTGTTGCTGACGACCAGGAAGACGCGCTCGCGGCGCAGACGATCGGCTTCTTCGACAACCGCCGCGGCGGCCGGTTTGCCGTAGACCACCTTCTCCATCGGTGGAAAGACGTACTCGCCGACCAGGCGGGTCCATTGGGGTCCGTGTGTCTCCGCCATGGCCTGGGCCTCCCGTAAGGTCCGCTCCTGTTGGTGAGTATCAGTGCAAAAAAAACACCATACAATTTAGATTTCCTCACATGAATAGACGAAAATGTCGTCGGAGTGGATTGACGAGTGTGAAAACAGAACTAATGATCAGTGGCAGAACCCAGCAACGGGAGGGAGCAATGACCTCAGGTGCGGCAACGGCGGCAGCAGCGGCATTGCTCGCGGATCTACCTGGCCGAATCAGCCACGTCATCCGCGCACCGGCGCGCGAGCAGCCCGACCATCCGGCATTAATCGGCGGCGACACCGTCTGGACCTACGGTGAGTTGCCTTTGATCGTCGCGGAAACGGTGGCTGCGCTGCGAGTCCACGGCGTTCGCCCTGGCGATCGCGTCATGATCGTGGGGGAGAATTCCCTGGCCCTCGCCGCGCTCGTGTTGGCGTCGTCGGAACTGGACGCTTGGGCGGTAGTCGGCAACCCGCGCCTGTCCAATCGTGAGATCGATC
>DATEIF010000332.1:0-2144 GCA_035279205.1 Vineibacter sp. | reverse complement strand
GTGACCAGCGCGAGAAGGATGAAGGCGACGACGATCGCATAGATCGTCTGCGGCTGGCCGTGGTCCATCAGCCAGCCGTAGGTCAAAGGCGCTATCATGCCGCCGAGATTGAAGCCGGTGCTGACGAAGCCGAACACCTTGCCGAACGAGCCTGCCGGCGTGACGGCGCGCACCATCATGTCGCGGCTGGGCTGGATCATGCCGTTCAGGAGACCGCCGATCGACATCACCGCGATCAGGACGATACCAGGCATGGCCACCCAGCCCATGAGGATCGCCATGGTCGATGTGAAGGCGAAGCCGATAGCGGCCACCCGCTCGTGATGCGGCGTGCGGTCGGCGACGACGCCGCCCAGCAGTACGCCGAGTGCGCTCATGAGCAGGAAGCCCGACAGGGCGACGTTGGAAATTGCGGCGGGCGTGCCGTGCAGGGCCTGCTGGCTCACCACCGTGTAGGTCTGGATACCGCCATTGGCCATGGCAAGACATAGGAAGAAGAAAAGGTTGCGCAGAACCGGGGCGCTGAGCAGCAGGTCCAGCCCGACCTTGTGCTCGGGTTGCTTTGCGGTCGGCGCCGCGGCCTTGCGCGTCCATTTCGGCAGGACGTGGCCGGCAACCACCAGCAGCATCGCCGCGGCGAAGGACAGGACCGCGGCGGCGAGGAACGCGCCGTGCCAGCCCCAGATCGCGGCGCAGCCTATGACGAAGGCCGGCGTCACGCCGCTGCCCGCATAGCCCGCGAAGGTGTGGATCGAGAAGGCCTTGCCGATGCGCTTGCCGTCGATCGTGGCCGACAGGATCGAATAGTCGGCGGGATGATAGACGGTGTTGGCCACGCCCAGCAGCCCGTAGGCGATGATGAAGGCCCAGTAGCTCGGCAGCAGGGCGGCCATGGCGATCGCGACGGCGCCGACCAGCAGGCCGGCGGTCAGCATGACACGCGGGCCGATCCGGTCCACCAGGAAGCCCGCCGGCGTCTGCAGGAGCGCCGAGGCGACGTTGAAGGCGGTGAGCGCCAGCGCGATATCGGTGTAGCTGACGCCGAACGCCTCGCGGACCTGGCCGAAGATCGGCGGCAGCAGCATGATGTGGACGTGACTCACGAAATGCACGGCCGAGATCAGCGCCACCACCTTGGCGTCCTTGCGCCAGCCTTCGGACACTTGCGGGCCGGCCGCGAGGCCGAGCGATTCACTCGTCGATGACATTGACGTTCAAAGTCCCGATGCCGGAGATTTCGACCTCGACCCTGTCGCCCGCCTTCATCCAGAGCGGCGGCTTGCGGCCGAGCCCCACGCCTTCCGGCGTGCCGGTCGCGATGATGTCGCCCGGCTCGAGCCAGGTCACGGTCGAAAGATATTCGATGATGGTCGCGACGTCGAAGATCATGTGATCGGTCGTGTCGTTCTGCACGACGGCGCCATTCAGCCGCGTCGTCAGCGAAAGCGCTTGCGGGTCGGAAATGACGTCGGCCGTGACCATCCATGGGCCGAGCGGCGCGGTCGCCGGGAAGTTCTTGCCGGCGGTCACGGAGTGCTTCTGGAAATCGCGCACGCTGGCATCGAGGAAGCAGGTGTAGCCTGCGATCACCGAAAGCGCCTGGGCGCGCGGCACATGCCGGCAGCGCTCGCCGATCACGACCGCCAGCTCGCCCTCGAAGTCGAAAGCGATCGAGGCGCTGGGCCGGACGATGTCGCCGCCGGGCGGGACGAGCGTGTTGTGCAGACGCGAGAAGACGCTGGGCTGGACCGGCCGTTCGCGCCCAACCTCGCCAATGTGGCTGGCATAGTTCAAGCCGACACACAGGATCTTGTCAGGATTGGGAATGACGGGCAGCAGCTCGACCGCGTCGAGCGCGAAGTCCGTTTTGCGATTCTTGGCGGCAGTGGCGAGGTCCGCCAGGCCCTTGCCGGCGAGGGCGTCGCGCAAAGTCATCCATCGTCCCCCGGACTGCGCCGACAGGTCGACGATTCCATCCTCGACGACAGCTCCGAATTTTTGTGCGCCCGCGTGGCGAAAGCTGACCAGCCGCATCGTCCGACCATGCCAGCGGGCGGCGGCGTGTCAAGGCACGGAGCGGCGAGGCTGACCCTCAGGCCGCCTTCGCGCGTGGCTTGGTGGGGTAGGCGCAGTCGGCCAGCGTG
>DATEIF010000331.1:0-4472 GCA_035279205.1 Vineibacter sp. | reverse complement strand
GAGAACGCGATCGACGGCCTGCAGCACGCCGGCGCGCTGCGATACAATGATCACCGTGGTGCCGCCGCGCTTGAGTTGCAGAACCGTGTTGTTCAGCGCTGCCTCGCCGTCACGGTCGAGATGGGCGTTGGGCTCGTCCAGCACCACCAGCCGTGGCGGGCCATAGAGCGCGCGTGCCAGCGCGATGCGCTGGCGCTGGCCGCCCGACAGTGGCAGGCCGCCCAGCCCGACGCGCGTGTCGTAGCCGTCGGGCAGGCGCTTCACCAGGTCGGTGACGCCGGCGAGGTGCGCTGCGGCCAGCACGCGATCACCCGACGCCTGCGTATCGAGGCGGGCGACGTTCTGGGC
This sequence comes from Vineibacter sp., assembly GCA_035279205.1. GTDB lineage: Bacteria > Pseudomonadota > Alphaproteobacteria > Reyranellales > Reyranellaceae > Vineibacter. The sequence continues at coordinate 4,124 of DATEIF010000331.1, read as the reverse complement.
GACGCTGGCCGGCAGGAGTTCGACGTCCTGCGGCAGGTAGCCGACATGCGTGCCGCGATCCACCGGGTCCCAGTTCTCGAGATCGGAGCCGTCGAGGCGTACCGCGCCCTGGGTTGGCGACAACGCACCGACCGCCAACCGGGCGAAGGTCGATTTGCCGGCACCGGACGGCCCGACCAGGCAGACGGCCTCTCCCGCCTCGATGGCGAGCGAAATACCCTTGATGGTTGGTTCCGCCGCACCGGGCGGCAGGTACACGACTTTCTCGAAGGCGAGATGGCCCTTGGGCGGCGGCAGCCGCGTGCGCGCGTTCTGCCGCGACGTGGCGGCCAGTGCACGATCGACGTTGCGCAGGCCGATCAGTGTTTGCAGCAGCCCCTTCCAGCCGGCGATCAGGTTGTCGATCGGGGTGAGTGCGCGGGCGGACACCAGCGAGGTCGCGAAGATCATGCCGGCGGTGATTTCTTGCTTCAGCGTAAGATAGGCGCCCAGCCCTAGGATGCCGATCTGCACGCCCATGCGGATGAAGCGCGAGATGCCGGTGAACGCCGCGTTGGTGCGCACCGCGCGGTCCTGGGCGCCCAGCGCCGCGGCGGTGGCGCCGCCCCACGCCGCGGCTGCCTGGGGCAGCATGCCCATGGCGCGCAGCAGTTCGTGGTTGCGCGTGAAGGCGGCCAGGAACTGGCCAGCAACGGCAGTGTCGCGGACGCTGCGCTCCTGTGAGCGTCGCACCGCGACCTGGTTGAGGATCGTGATCACGAAGAGCACCGCCGCACCGGCCAGGACCAGGCTGCCGAGCGCGGGGTGGATGATGAAGACGAGGACCAGGAACAGAGGCGTGAAGGGCAGGTCGAGCAGGGCCGAGAAGACCGGGCTGGTGAGGAACGTGCGGGCCTGGGTGAGGTCGCGCCCCAGGGCAGCCGCATCGGCACGGCCGCCGCTGTGCACGGTGGCGGCCAGCAACCGTTCGCCGAGATCGACTTCGAGACGGGCGCCGATGCGCTGCACCACGACCTGGCGCAGCGCTTCCATGGTGCCCAGGATCGCAAGGCCGCCCAGCGCGATCAGCGTCAGGTAGGTGAGCGTCGGCAGGCTGGCTGACGACAGCACGCGATCGTAGATCTGCAGCATGTAGACCGGCAGGATCAGCGCCAGCAGATTCAGCGTGAACGTCATCGCCGCGACGACCAGAAGGCCGCGCACGGCAGCACGGCCCATGACGTTCGACAGACCCATCGCGACCCTTCCCGGTGTCTTGCGTGTCACGGTCGAGCGACCGTGCGCGCCATCTTTCGACGAGAGTCGTTACTAAACGATGTCACTGCTGTGGATCGTGATATCCAGGAACGTCAACGCTTCGACATTCGTGACGATGTCCGTCTGGCCGGTCGCGATCTCGGTCACGTGCAACTGGCTGTCCTGGGTCTGGATCTGGAAGTCGGCTCTGTTGCCGTCGAACACGGCGGTGTCGTCACCCGAACCGCCATCCAGGAAATCATTGCCGCTGCCGCCGTGCAGAAAGTCGTTGCCGGCGCCACCGTACAGGGAGTCGTTGCCGCCGCGGCCGTTCTCGCTATTCATCGCATCCCCGTGCAACGAATCGTTGCCGGAACCGCCGAAGAGTTGGTCGTCTCCGCCGGAGGCGAAGCCGAATCGCGAGATGTCGATGGCATCGCCGATCAGCGTGTCATCGCCGCTGCCGCCCACGAGCGTATCGTTGCCGCCGTGTCCGGTGGGCTGGCCGCCGAATCTGTAGTTCGCGAAATTGACGGCGTCGCCGACGATGAAGTCGCTGCCGCTGCCGCCGTCGAGATAGTCGTCGCCGCCGGAGGCCGCATCGGCGATCCCGGCGTCCGGAAACAGCTCGCCATGGATGTTGGGAAACGAACCGACAGGAACAGCAAAAAAGCCGACATAGGCATCGCCATACATGCGGTCGTCGCCCTCGCCGCCGAGCAAGGTGTCGTTGCCGCCGATCGCCGTGCCGCGCAGAGACGTCGCGTCACCCACCAGGATGTCGGCGCCTGAGCCGCCTTCGAGCAGATCGTTGCCGCCGATCTCGTTGTTCAGCAGAAAGTCGCCAAAGGGAATGGGACGGCCCTGGTCGAATTCCGGCGGATTGAGATGCGTCGGCGGATCGTCCACCCAGATGCGGGTGACGGCATCGCCGGTGAGCAGGTCATCGCCGCTGCCGCCGGACAAATGATCGGCGCTGTACAGCACGGGCGGCGACCCGGGTGGTTGGATCGGCGCGGTTCGCTCGTCACCGCTCAGCTGGTCGTTGCCCTGGTTGCCGTCCAGCTGATCAATGCCGGCGCCACCCTGGATCACATCATGTCCGTCACGACCCGACAGCTGGTCGTCGCCGCCCAAACCGCGCAGCGTATCGTCATCCCGCGTACCGACGAGCACGTCATTGTCATTGGTGCCATCGAGGACCGCCATGTCTGTTTCCTCCGAAGCGCCATCGCGGTGTGGCATCCTTCGGGAAAACCACTACGTCCGGCTGATGATTGGGCGGCAGCCTATTCCTCGCATGGTTCGGGAGTCAGTGACCTTTGCAGGGCCGGTTCATGCGCACGGCGTGTCCTGCTACGCTGACGTCGTCAGCGGCACCTTGGTAAAGTCGGCATGCTTGTACGACCGCAGCTCCAGCCGGCTGATGCGGAAATGCGCGCCGCAGTTGGGATCGGTGCAGCCGATGTTGGCATCGGTCGACATCCAGTCGCCCTTGACTGTGGGCCGCTGCTTGGCCGGTAGGAACGGCAGCACGGCCAGCATCGCCCACATGCCGAAGCTGGCGCCGGGTGCCATCTCGATACGGCTGCCGCGCAGCACGAAGCTGTCACCCTCGCGATGCTGGCACACCATCGGCCGGCTCTTGTCGCCGTGCACGACCTCGACCTTCAGGTCGTAGAGCTGGAAATCGTCGTCAGCCATGGTTCGCTCCCTAGCGGGCGCCTACGCCCTTGAGGTTCTGGTTGGTCCACATGATGTTGGCGTGCCGGCCGCCCGGCTCGCGCTCCAGCGCGTAGCATTCACCGCTCGGTCCACGCGCCTGCGCCAGCACGGCGTCGATCGCTGCGCGATCGGCCACCATCAGGCGCAAGCCATCCGCTGTCAGCAGATCGGCGAGATGGGCATCGGTGCGCGCGCCCACGATCGCGGCCGATGCGCCCGGCTGGTCGAGCACCCAGCGCGTCGCCACAGCCGTGATCGAGGTGCCGTGGTTCCGCGCGATGCGATCGAGCGTCTGCAGCAGCGCCTGGAACAGATCCCACGCGCCGAACTCGTCGATGATCAGCCGGTATTTCACCAGAGAGCGGTTGGCGAGCGGCGCTTCGGGATCGGCTGCGCCGAGCCAGCGTGACGACAGGAAACCGCCGGCCACCGTGCCGTAGCAGAGCAGAGCGATGCCGTTGGCCTTGGCGAACGCGACCATGCCGCCATCGGGCCGCCGGTCGAGGACCGAGTACTGCAGCTGATTGGACGCCACGCTGATGCCGGCGGCGACGATCTCCTGAAGCCGTGGCACGTCGAAATTGGTCGTGCCCACGAGCCGGATCTTGCCCTCGCGGCTCATGTCGGCAAGCCAGCCCATCGACTCGACGTAGCCCGGGATGGCGTAGTCCCACCAGTGAAACTGCACCAGGTCGAGGCAGTCCATCCCCAGCCGCTGGCGCGCGCGGTCGATCAGGAATTCGATGTCGGCGCGCTTGATCCTGGCCAGCACGTCACGGTCCGGCACCACCTTGGTGTGGACCTTCAGCCGCCGCGCCAGATCGGGATATGCCTTACGGAAGTCGCCGATCAGCTCCTCGACACCGACATAGTGATCGGCGCAGTCGAACGTGTCGAAGCCGGCCTCGACGAAGCGCCGCATGCCGTCGAGCGCAGCGCTGCGGTCGACCGGCGGTCCGTGGCGCTCGGCAAGTTGCCAGTTGCCCTTGATGATGCGCGAGCAGGAATAGTCCGGCGCGAGCGTGACGCGTTCGACCATGCGGGTAGCCTCAGAATCCGATACGGCGGAACAGCGCCGTCATTTGCTCGAGATCGATCACCTTGTCGGTGACCAGCTTGCCGTCATCGACCTTCCACACCAGCGCCGGGCCGGTAACGTCGCC
>DATEIF010000330.1:0-12188 GCA_035279205.1 Vineibacter sp. | reverse complement strand
TCGAGTTCGGCTATCAGACCCTCGACAAGCTCGCCAGACATGCCGAAGCCCTGAAGGGCTGAACTGGGCCGCGACAGGTCGTGGGCCATTGATGTCGGCAATGATCGCGTCTTGCACTGTCATCCCGAGCGCAGCGAGGGATGACAGTTTGATCGAATCACAGCTACCTGGGTCAGCGCAGGAAGCGCTTCTCATCGTCCTTGACGGCGTCCATGCCCTGGAGGCGGAAGATCTCCTCGACCGACACGATGTCCTTGTGGACATGCTGCACGCCGCCATCGGCGATGATGCGGCGGAAGACGTCCTGCATCGCGGTGGTCGCGGCGCGGATGCCGTAGTTGCCGTAGATCACCATGGCGATGTTGCCCAGCGCCTTGATCCGGCCGGCATCCAGCTCGGGATAGGCATTGGGCACGATCACCAGCGGCACGGTGCCCTTCCACGCGCGCGCGAAGCTTTCGATCTCCTCGGGAGTCTTCTTCTTGGAGTGGATCAGGATCATGTCGGCGCCGGACTCGACATAGGCGCTGGCACGCTTCAGCGCCTCGGTCTCGCCCAGGCCGGCGATCAGCGCCTCGGTGCGGGCGATGACCAGGAAATCCGGATCCTGCCGGGTGGCGACGGCGGCGGCGATCTTGCCCTGGAACTCCGCGATGCGCAGCAACTCCTGGCGGCCGTCGGCGGCGAGGCTGGTCACCTTGGGAAAGGTCTTGTCCTCGATGACGACGGCCGCGGTTCCGGCGCGCTCGTACTCGCGGATGGCGTGGACGACGTTGATGGCATTGCCGTAGCCGGTGTCGATGTCGGCGACGATGGGCAGCGACGACCGCGCGGCGATCGCGCGCAGCATGTCGAGATGCTGGGTCATGGTGATCAGGCTCATGTCGGGCAGGCCGTAGAGCGCCGACAGCTCGAAGCCCGAGGCCCACAGGCCGTCGAAGCCGGCCTCCTCGGCCAGCACGGCCGATAGCGGGCTGTGCGTTGCCATGATGTGGACAAGGCCGCGATCAGCCATGCGGCGGCGAAGAGTCTTGGCGTTGCTCATGGGAACTCCGATCAATGCGACGCAAGATGACCCGCACTGGACCACAAACTCAAGAGTGCCTTGCCTATATGTCAGCGGATGGAAGTGAGTCACACCTGTCATCCCGAGCGCAGCGAGGGATCTCCCGCGAGTGACGCATGGTGCGCCATTCGCGGGAGATCCCTCGCTGCGCTCGGGATGACAGGTGTGTCAGCGACCAGCGATTTGAGGTACTGGCGGTGTCAGGCCGCGCGGGCCGGCGTTTGACGTCAAACCAGACCGGCGTTTAGGCTGCCGCTGTCATCGGCAGCAGCGGAAGGACGGGTGGCGTGTCGGAGGAGCAGGTTGTCAGGCTGCGCGCACCATGGCGCGTGGGTGTTGATGTCGGCGGCACGTTCACCGATCTGGTCGTTCAGGATGTCGATGGGCGCATGGCCGTGGCCAAGGTCCCGTCGGTGCCGGCCGATCCCAGCCGCGGGGTGCTCGATGCCGTGGCCAAGGCCGCGTCCCAGGCGGCACTGTCGGTCGGAGACTTCCTCGCTGGCTGTGCCGGCTTTGTGCATGGATCGACGATTGCGACCAACACGATTCTCGAAGGCAAGGGCGCGCGCGTCGGCCTGCTGACGACCGAGGGCTTTCGCGACAGCCTCGAAATCCGCCGTGGACTGCGCGAAAACAACTGGGACCACCGCACGCCGTTTCCGCCGGTGCTGGTGCCGCGCTATCTGCGTCTGCCCGTGCGCGGCCGCATCGCCGCCGACGGCAGCGAGGTCACCCCCATCGAGATCGCCGATGTGCACGCGGCGCTCGCCGTGTTCCGGGCGGAGGGCGTCGAATCGGTTGCGATCTGCTTGATCAACAGCTTTGCCAACCCGGCGCACGAACATGCCGTGGCGCGCGCCGTGCGCGAGGCCGACAACGCCTGGCCGATCTCGGTGTCGAGCGACATCATCGCCATCGTCGGCGAATACGAGAGGATTTCGACGACGGTCGTGAATGCCTATGTCGCGCCGCGCGTCGTTCCCTACCTGCGGGCGCTCGACTCGACGCTGCGCGAGCGCGGCCTGCCGCACGGCCTCCTGCTCGTGCAAAGCAACGGTGGTGTCGCCTCGGTCAGGCAGCTCGAAAACCGGCCGGTCAATCTCGCGCTGTCGGGGCCGGCCGGCGGGGTGGGCGCCCTGGCGTTGTTCGGTCGTGCCGCGGGCACGGATGATCTGCTGTCGATGGAAATCGGCGGCACGTCCTGCGACGTGATGTTGATGAGCGGCGGCCGGGTGGCGACGACCGACCAGCTGATGGTGGGCGGCTATCACCTGTCGACGCCGGCCATCGACATCCATACGGTCGGCGCCGGCGGCGGCACGATGGCCGGCGTCGATGCCGGCGGCATGCTGGTCGTCGGCCCCAAGGGTGCCGGCGCGCGGCCGGGACCAGCCTGCTACGGCTTCGGCAACACCCAGCCGACCGTCACCGATGCGCTGCTGGCGTTGGGCCGCCTGCGGTCCGGGCCCTATGCCGGCGGTGCCGTGTCGTTGAAGAGCGAGCTGGCGCAAGCCGCGCTCAAGAGCGCTGTGGGCGATCATCTCGGGCTCTCGCAGGAGCAGTCGGCCGTGGGCATCATCCGGCTGCTGGAGCAGAACCTGCTGAACGCCGTCGAGCGGATTTCCATCGAGCGCGGGATCGATCCGCGCAACTTCACGCTTGTGGCCGCCGGCGGTGCCGGGCCGATGCATGGCGCCTCGGTCGGGCGCATGCTGGGCTGCAAGCGCGTCTACGTGCCGCGCGTCGCGGGTGCCTTCTGTGCGCTGGGCATGCTGCATACCGACATCCGGCAGGACTGGGTACGCGTCTTCGCCGGCGAAATCGACACCGTGTCGCCGCCGGCGCTGGCGCATGCGTTCGCGGACATGGAAACCGAAGCCCGGCGCGTGTTGCGCGCCGAGGGGTTCATGCCCGAACGGCAGGTGATCGTACGCACACTCGACCTGCGCTACCCCGGCCAGCAATCCTCCCTGCAGGTCGACGTCGAGGGGACCTTCGATCCCGCAGTTGTGCGCCGCGGCTTCGAAGAGCAGCATCAGCGCCTGTTCGGCCATGTGCAGCCGGCCGGCCGCATCGCCATCGTCGGCCTGCGCGTTGCCGGCATCGGCAAGGTCGCGGTGCTCGATCCACAGCCGCCGGCACCGGGATCGCAGGCGCCGGCCATGGTTGCATCGCGCCGCGCCTATGTCGACGAGCCGCATGGCTGGATGGATGTGAAGGTCTACAGCGGCGCTGACCTGCGTCCCGGCCACCGCCTGTCGGGCCCGCTGATCGTCGAGGAAACGACGACCACCGTGTTCGTCGGCGCCCGCGATACGCTGAGCGTGGATGCGGCCGGCAATTTCGACATCGCGCTGGCGGCGTGATCGATTGTGATGGTGCGAGGAGACGGCTTGTGACACTCGATCCCATTGCGCTGGCGCTGGTGCAAAATCGGCTGGACCATATTTCCCGCCAGATGGGCTGGGTCATGACGCGCACGGCGCGCAGCCCGATCTTCAACCAGAGCCACGATTTCTCCTGCTTCCTGACCGACGCCCACGGCACGTTGATCAGTCAGGCCGACGGCATTCCCATTCATACCGGCGGCGGCGGCTTCGCGGTGCGGGCGCTGCTCAAAGCCTGGGCTGGCCGGATTCACCCCGATGATGCCTTCGTGCTCAACGATCCCTACGAAGCGGGCGGCAACCATCTGCCGGACTGGGTGATCGCACGGCCGGTGTTCGTCGACGATACGCTGGCGGCCTTCGCCTGCAACCGCGCGCATCAGTCCGATATCGGCGGCGGTGCGGCCGGCACGTACAATGCCGAAGCCACCGAGATCTATCACGAAGGCATCCGCCTGCCGCCGCTCAAGCTGGTCGATGGCGGCGCGCTGCGCGAGGACCTGTGGGCGCTGCTGAAGCTCAACAGCCGCACGCCCGAGCTGCTCGATGGCGACGTGCGCGCCATGCTGGGATCGACCCAGATCGGCGCCGAGCGGCTCCAGGCGCTGCTGGAGGACTACGGCCTGGCACAGGGCCTCGCCCTGATCGACGGCGTGCTGGCACATGCCGATCGCAGCTTTCGTGCCGCGCTGGCAGGCCTGCCGCACGGCATATGGCGCGCCGAGGAGAAGACCGACAACGACTGCTTCGAGACCCGCGACATCTGGATCCGCGTGGCGCTGGACCTCAGTGCCGACGGCCTGACAGTCGACTTCACCGGCACCGACCCGCAGATCCTGGGCTTCAAGAACAGCTCGGTCGCCAACACCTGGTCGGCCGTCTACATGGCGTTGTCCTCGTTCTTCGATCCGGACCTGCCGCGCAACGAGGGCACGTTCCGCTGCGTGAAGATCGTGGCGCCGGAAGGCACCATCGTGAACGCCCGCCCGCCGGCGCCGATGACGATGTGCACCGTGTTCGTGGCACACGAGATCGTTCATGTCATCTGGCGGGCGCTGGGCAAGGCCGACCCGGCCCGTGCCTGCGCCGGATGGGGCAAGAGCATTCACAACGGCTCGGCCGGCCGCATCGGCACGGATCGCCCCTTTGTCGCCTACCACTGGCACTGCATGGCGGCCGGCGGCGCCGTGGACGGGCGCGACGGGTTCAACCAGATCGGCCACCTGATCGCGCTGGGCGGCCTCACCATCCCCAATGTCGAAGGCTACGAGCAGGCCTATCCGCTCAGAATCCTGAAGCACGAGCTCCGCTGCGACGGCGGTGGGCCGGGCCAGTATCGCGGTGGTACCGGTGTCGACTACGTCGTCGATGTGCTGGAGCCGGCCGAGTATTCGTTCCGCGGCGAGGGGCTGAACTACGAGACCGGTTTCGGCGCCCAGGGCGGCCTCGCGGGCAAGGCCGGTCAGATGCGGTTGACCCTGGCGGACGGCACCGTCGTCGATCCGCCGAAATACCAGGTGCGTCGCTACGAGCAGCCGCTGCGCGAGTTCGCGCTGTCGCCGGGCGGTGGTGGCTGGGGCTCCCCCTTGGCGCGCGACCCGCAGGCCGTCCTGCGCGACGTTCGCGATGGCGTCGTGAGCCCCCAGGCCGCCGGCGATATCTATGGTGTCGTGCTGTCGGACAACGGCAGGGCCGTCGATGTCGCTGCGACGCAGGCCAGACGGACGGCGCTGGCCGCCACGACGTAGCCGTCAATCGGCGGCCTTGCCGGTCCGTCCTTTGCCGCGCTTGGATGCAGCATCGGCCGTTGCCGCGACGTGCGCCATGATGGTGCGCCAATGGCGTTCCGCGGCGGGACCGGCCGCCACAAAGGCGTCCTGAAACGCATCGCGCTGCAGGCCGGAGATCGTTCGTTCGAGCGCCATGCCCTTTGCTGTCAGCGTAAGCACGTTGTTCCGGCGGTTATGGGGTGACGGCTCGATCGTCAGATGCCCCTTGCGCAGCAGATCGCCGAGCGGCCGGTGCAGCGCCTGGCGCGACACATCCAGCACGTCGATCAGCTCGGTCATCAGCATGCCGGGCCGGTGCGCCAGAAAGTAAAGAATACGATGATGCGCCCGGCCGAAGCCCTGCTTGGCGAGGATGCGGTCGGGCTCGGCGATCACGGCGCGAAAGCAGAAATGCAGCAGCTCGAGCGCCTCGTTCAGCTCCGCTTCTCTCTTATTGTCAATAATGTTGACATTAGCAATCATATTGATACATCCTCGTGTCGAGGGTTCGCGTGGGACAGGAGCGATTCATGGCAGCCTCGATGCTCGGCGATCCGGCGTTCGCGCAGACGTTCGCCGCGACCTGGATCAGCAATTGGAACAACCGGGACGTGGGCGCAGTGCTCGCGCATTTCACTGAGGATTGCGTTTTCGAAAGTCCGCTCGCGGCAACCGTTGTAGGAGACCCGGTGATTCGCGGCAAGGCTGCCCTTGAAAGCTACTGGCGCGCCGCCCTCGAACGAGTCGGAGCCTTGGACTTCAAGCTGGAGAGCGCCGCGTGGGATCCGGTGCTGAGAACGCTGGTCGTGTTCTACGTATCGCGAAAGGACGGTCGCGACACGCGTGCCTGTGAAGCGATGATTTTCGATGCGGCCGGCCGGCAGACAGCGGGGCGCGCCTACTACGGATACGCGCTCGCCGCGATGTAGGTCTCGATTTCGAGAGGGGAGAAATGATGTCCATCGGGTGTGCCCGTCGGGGCGCCGATAGCAGACGGCTGGCCGCAATCGTGCTGGCGGCGGCCCTCATGGTCCCGGTTGCCGCGGGCGTGGCGCAGGACAGGAGCAAGAGCGACATCGTCCGCCGCGTCGGCGTCCTGACCGACATGTCCGGCATATACGCCGATTTCAGCGGCGCGGGCTCGGTGGCCGCAGCGGAGCTTGCGGTCGAGGACTACGTCAAGATCAATCCTGCGGTAAAGGTGGAACTGCGCAGTGCCGACCACCAGAACAAGGCCGACATCGCTTCGGGAATCGCGCGTCGGTGGTTCGCGGACGGAGTCGGCGCCATCGTCGATCTGGTGCATTCTGCGTCGGCCCTGGCCGTGACGGAGATCGCCCGCAGCCAGGACAAGGTGGCGATCGTGTCGGGAGCGTCTAGCTCCGATCTCTTCGGCAGTGCCTGCACGCCCAACACTGTTCACTGGACGTATGACTCGTGGGCGATTGCGGCGAGCATCGCCAGCGCCGTTGTTAAATCCGGTGGCGACACCTGGTTCTTCCTGACCAGCGACACGAACGCCGGCCATGCGTTGGAACGCGACATCTCCAATGCCGTCAAGGCCGCGGGCGGTAAGGTGGTGGGCGCGGTTCGTGCCGCCATCAACACGCCGGATTTCTCATCCTTCCTGCTGACGGCAAGCAGCTCCCAGGCGAAGGTGCTGGTATTGGTCGCGGGCGGCAGCGACTTCACGAACGCCCTCAAGCAGGCACATGAGTTCGGTTTCACCGGAGCAGGGCGGCGCATCGTGGCGCCCGTGGTCTTCGAGACCGATGTGCGCGCGTTGGGCCTGACGATCGCGCAGGGCCTGGGCTCGGTGACCTCCTTCTACTGGGACATGAACGACAGCACGCGCCAGTTCTCGGCACGATTTGCGGCGCGTCACAAAGGGGCGAAGCCGACCATGGTCCAGGCCGGCGTGTATGCCGGTCTCCTTCATTACCTGAAGGCCGTAGCCGACGATGACGCGGTTGACGGCAAGGCGGCCGTGGCGCGCATGAAGGCGCTGCCGACCGACGATCCGCTGTTCGGCAAGGGCAGCATCCGGATGGACGGCAGGAAGCTGCAGCCGATGTTCTTCTACCAGACAAAGACACCGGAACAGTCGAAGGCGCCATGGGACTATTTCCGCATTCTCGACACGATACCGGCCGACCAGGCGATCAGACCTCTCTCCGAAGGCGGCTGTGGCTTCATTCGTGGTTGAAGGGTTGATCGACCATGCGTGCCATCGACTACTTCGACCGCGGTGCGCGGCTGGCGCCGACGCGGGCTGCCTTTGTCAAGGCGCAGGACATCGTCTCATATGCCGAGGCCGCAGCCTTGACCGACCGCATCGCCGTGGCGCTGCTCGAAGGGGGCGCCGGCCCGAACACGAAGGTGGCCGTCTACAGCCCCAATCGCATCGATGCCTTCCTAATCATCCTCGGCGTGCTGCGGGCCGGGGCAGTGTGGGTGCCGATCAATGCACGCAATGGCGTCGAGGAGAACATCGAGGTCCTGCGCAACACGCAATGCACCTGGCTGTTCTATCACAGCGAATTCGAGGCAGCCGCCACGGCGATGAAAGCCGCGGTGAGCGATATCCGCACGATTCGCCTCGACGCTGATCTGCAGATGTGGATGGCGGATCCTGACGCCGCCGCGCCGGTGCTGCCGCTGGATCCGGATCGGCTCTGCGCGATCCTGTCGACCGGAGGAACGACAGGGCGTCCCAAGGGCGTGATGTGGTGCGACGCGACGCTGGAAGCCATGACGGCGAATTTCTGGGCCCACCTGCCCTGCGATCAACCTCCCGTCTATCTGATCGCCGCGCCCATGACGCACGCGGCGGGTGTCATCGCCCTGCCGCTGATGGCGGCCGGCGCCACGGTCGTGCTTCTGGATCGTGCGGATCCCCTGGCCATCATGCAGGCTATTCAACGCCATCGCATTACGCACCTGTTCCTGCCGCCAACCGTGATCTACATGATGCTGGCGCATCCCGAGGTGCGCCGGTTCGACTACAGTTCGCTGCGCTATTTCATCTACTCCGCCGCGCCCATGGCGGCGGCCAAAATCAGGGAAGCGGTCAGCGTCTTCGGTCCGGTCATGGCGCAGGCCTATGGCCAGGCCGAGTTTCCGCTGATGGGTACCTTTCTCAGTCCACGCGAGCACGCGCAGATCCTGGCCGAAGGCCCGATGGTGCGTCTGGAGAGCGCAGGGCGCGCCTGCCTGTTCAACCAGCTGGCGATCGTGGACGACAGCGGTCGGCCGGCGCGGCCGCGGGAAGTCGGCGAGATCGTCTTTCGCGGCAACCTGGCGATGGTGGGTTACTACAGGGACGCCTCTGCGACCGCGGCGGTGTCACGCAACGGCTGGCATCATACCGGCGACCTGGGTTACCTGGACGAGGACGGTTACGTCTACATTGTCGATCGCAAGAAGGACATGATCATCACCGGCGGCTTCAATGTCTATTCCGCGGAAGTCGAACAGGTCATCCTGACGCACGCGGCGGTTCAGGATTGCGTGGTGATCGGCGTGCCCGATGACAAGTGGGGTGAAGCGGTCAAGGCCGTTGTGGAACTGAAGCCCGGAGCTGCCGCGGCGGCGGACGCCATCATGGCGCTATGCCGCGACCGGCTGGGCGGCGTGAAGGCGCCGAAAACCGTCGAGGTATGGTCGAGCTTGCCGCGCAGTGCTGTCGGCAAGGTGCTCAAGCGCGTCGTGCGCGATCGATACTGGGAGCATCGCGACCGGCGCATTTGAGTCGCGACTGTCATCCCGAGCGCAGCGAGGGATGACAGGTGTGTCGGCGACCAGCGATTGTGGGTACTACGCGACCAACACCTTGGCCTCGTCCCACAGGCGCTGCACCAGCGCGGCTGCCGGTTCGTCTTTGGCCAGGGCCGCGGATTGGCCGGCCCATGCCTGCATGCGCTGGAGGTCGCCATCCTTCTGGCCTTGCGCGCGCATGGCGGTCGTCAGGCCGCGCTGGATCGGATAGGGCGCCGGCGGCGGTGCGTCCTCGGCGGTGGCGGCGCGCACATAGTCGGTGACGATGGCGCGGCCCGGACGGCCGCTGAAGACGCGGCTCACGACCGTATCCTCGGGCGCCGTCCGCACCAGCGCATCGGCCCACGCCGGGTGGACCTTGGCCTCGGGACAGCGCAGGAAGCCGGTGCCGATCTGCACGGCGCTGGCGCCCAGGACCAGCGCCGCGGCGATGCCGCGCGCGTCGGCAATGCCGCCGGTGGCGACCACCGGCACGCGCACGGCATCGACGACGGCCGGCAGCAGCGCGAACAACCCGACCAGCCGGCGCTCACCATCGGCGGCATTGAAGGCACCGCGGTGTCCGCCGGCCTCGGCGCCCTGCGCGACAATCACGTCGGCGCCCGCCGCCTCGGCGGCGCGGGCCTCGGCAACCGTGGAGACCGTGGCGAACCAGGCGATGTTGCGCGCCTTGAGCTTGGCCACGAAGGCGGGCGAGTAGAGGCCCATGATGGAAGAGACGATGCGCGGGCCGGCCGCCAGCATGGCATCGCACTGTGCGGCAAAGTCGGGCAGTGTCGCGTCAGCCGCTTCGGGCGGCACGGCGGGACCCCATTGACCGAGGAAAGCGCGCACGCGCGCCTCATGCTCGGCATCGCGTTGCGGGGCGGGATCCGGGATCCAGACATTGAGCTGGAAAGCGCCGTTGCTGCCGGTGCGTACCTCGTTGGCCCAGGCGATGATCTCGTCGGGCTTCATCATCAGCACGCCGCCGGCACCCAGTCCGCCGGCGCTGGCGACGGCGATCGACAGCGATGGCGGGCACGTGCCTGCCATCGGTGCCAGCAGGATCGGCACGCGCAGGCCGAAGCGGCTGCAGAAGGTTTCGGTCCGGCTGATGATCGCGCTCACGACGGCTCTCCTGTCTCGCCGCGCCAGGCGCGTCGGCCGACGGATCGACTGGTGGCGCAAGCGGCAATCCATCTTTCGCCGGCCCTTGTCGCGACTCAAGCGAGCGTTTGAGATAGGACTCATCTGAGAGCGTGATATCGCGTGATCGAAGCCGCCCCAAATTGGGGCCTGATTTCGCCAGATCGAGCCAATCTGAACCCATCGTCAGTCCGGCGAAAAGCGTTTTGCTTATACAACGCAGCGGATGTTTGCGCGCCGTGTGAAAGAAAATTTCTTCGATTGCGATCCATATGGACCTGGGCTCTTTTTTCACGGTCGGCCGAGACCTGACTCAGGCCCTGCCCGATAGATACAATTACGGGCTGGTCGTTCTGTCGTACGCGATTGCCGCGCTTGGCAGCTTCGCCTTCCTTCAGTTCGCCGACCGTATTGTCGAGCTGCGCGGCTCCGTCCTGAGGGTGGGCTGGCTGGTGGGCGGCGCCGTCACCATGGGCAGCGGCATCTGGGCGATGCACTTCGTGGCGATGCTGGCCTACGTGCTACCCATCCCCGTTTCCTATGACCCGGTCGTGACCATCGTGTCGATGCTGCCCGCGATGCTGGCGGCGGGCGTGGCGCTGCATATCGTGGCGCGCCCCGCGGTGACGACGTCGCATTTGCTGACGGGCGGCACGCTGATGGGGATCGGCATCGGCACCATGCACTACACCGGTATGTCCGCCGTGCAGCTGCAAGCGCTGGTGCGCTACGACCCGCTCCTGTTCGCCATGTCGCTGGTCGCGGCCGTGCTGCTGGCCATCATCGCATTGCAGGTCAGGGTCTGGGTCGGACAGGCGGGAACCCGCCGGTCACCGACGCTGCAGGCTGCCGCCGGCGCCCTGATCCTGGGGCTGGCGGTGACGGCCATGCACTATACGGCCATGGCGTCGACCTACTGCTTTGCGCGCGCGACGACGCCCTCTGAGGCGATGGGGCTCAGTCCGAGCGCATTTGCCGGCATCGTGGCTCTTATCGCCGCCATGATGCTGATCATGGCGATCGCGGCCGTGATCTTCGATCGCCGGGTGAAGACGGAGATCGCGCTGCGCCAGGAAGCGACGGCGCGCGAAAAGAAAGCCACTGAGCAGCTGTTGCGCGCCCAGAAACTGGAGGCCGTGGGTCAGCTCACAGGCGGTATCGCGCACGACTTCAACAACATTCTAGCCATCATCGGCGTCAAGCTGGAGGGGATCGAGGATGAGCTTCCGCCGGACTCGCCACTGCGCGGCAAGATCGCCTCGGCGCAAAGCGCGGTCCAGCGTGGTGCCGGCCTTGTTGAACGGTTGTTGACGTTCGCGCGCCGGCGCAAGCATCTGCCGCTGGAAACCGACATCGCCATCCAGCTCAGATCGCTTGGTGGGCTGTTGACGGCGGCCGTGCCGCGGACGATCGCGCTGGTGATGTCGATTCCCGAATCGCTTCACGCGTGCATGATCGATCGATCCGAGTTCGACAACGCGCTGCTGAACCTGGTTGTCAATGCGCGCGACGCCATGCCGTCTGGGGGAGAGATTCTGATCGCCGCCTGTAATCGCTCCTTGCCGGCAGGCGACGCTACCCTGCCGCCCGGTATTTCGCCTGGAACGTGGGTCGAAGTGAGCGTGCGGGACAACGGTGTGGGAATGCCGCCGGAAATGCAGGATCGGATATTCGAGCCGTTCTTCACGACCAAGAATGACGGCAAAGGGTCCGGGCTTGGCCTGGCGATGGTGCACGGCTTCGTCCACCAGTCGGGCGGTTTTGTCAGAGTGAACAGCGCTGTGGGCGAGGGCACGACCGTGATGCTGTTCCTGCCGGCGATGGGTCCGGCAACGGGCGCGATGTCGGCGGGCGGTGGTCTGCCGACGACGGCACCGTTCGGTGTCGCGACGTCAGCGCTGCGGGCCAATATGGTCAGTCTCGGATAACACCGGATGGTGGTCAAAACGACGGCGCCTCGTCGGGGCAACGAGGCGCCGCGTAGTCGTATGACGAAGGCTTCGTTCTCATTCGCGTTGAGCAGTATCGAGCGGAACATTGTCCGGACTGGAAGCAGGCGGA
>DATEIF010000329.1:0-10716 GCA_035279205.1 Vineibacter sp. | reverse complement strand
CTCCCCCAACTTCGTTGGGGGAGGAATGCTTCATGACCGCGCCGCGATTTACCGCGCTGGTGCTGGCGGGCAGTCGCGGGGCGGTCGATCCGGTCGCGCAGGCGGCCGGCGTGGCGCACAAGGCCCTGGCGGTGGTCGGCGGCCAGCCGATGCTGCAGCGCGTGGTCGATGCGCTGCGGGCGAGCCCGGCGGTCGGCCGCATCGTGCTGGCGCTGCAGGACCGCGAGATCATCGACACATTGCCGGCATTGGCCGCGGCGGTCGCACGCGACGAGATCGCGGTGATGACGACGCAAGCCTCGCCGGCGCTGACCGTCGAGGCGGCGATCCGCACCTTGCCCGACGCCTTTCCGCTGCTGGTGACGACCAGTGACCATGCGCTGCTGACAGCCGACATCATCGCCAGCTTCATCGGTGGCGTGACGCCAGACGCCGAGGTGGCGGTCGGGCTGGCGACGCGCACGTCGATCCTGGCCGCCTATCCCGACTCGGTGCGCACCTTCATCCGGCTGGGCGGCGAGGGGTATTCCGGCTGCAACCTCTTTGCGTTCACGCGGCCCGAGGCAGCGCAGGCCGTCGCCTTCTGGGCCATGATGGAGCGCTATCGTAAGACGCCCTGGAAGATCGCCGCCAGCATCGGCCTGTGGCCGCTGCTGCGCTATGCGCTGGGCTGGCTCGACCTGCGCGGCGCCTTCGGCGAGCTGTCGCGCCTGATCGGCGTGCGTGGCGTGCCGGTGATCCTGCCGCAGCCCGAAGCGGCGATCGATGTCGACAAGCCGTCGGATCTGGTGCAGGTCGAGCGGATCTTGTCACAGCGGCGCTGAGCCGTGACACTGGTCCCGACCGGAAGCGGGAGGGATCCATGGCCGAGATGATCAATGCGGCACGTGAGCGGCTGAAGAAGAACGAGGTGGCACTGGGTGTCGGGCTGCGCCAGGCGCGCACCGTCGACATTGCGCCGGCGATGAAGACGGCGGGCTTCGACTGGCTGTTCATCGACCTCGAGCACAATTCGATGGATCTCGACATGGCGGTGCAGATTGCCGTCGCCGCCAACGGCGTCGGCATCGCGCCGATCGTGCGGGTGCCGCACGGCCAGTACGACATGGCGACGCGCGCGCTGGATGGCGGCGCCATGGGCATCGTGGTCCCGCATGTCGATACCGCCGACGAAGCGCGCATGATCGCCGATCGCCTGCGCTATCCGCCGGTCGGCCATCGTTCGGTGGCCGGCGCCATGCCGCAGCTCGCCTTCCAGGCGATACCGCCGGCCGAGGCGACCAAGGCGGTCAATGACGGCCTGCTGGTGGTGGTGATGCTGGAGACGCCAGGCGCGATCGCCAATGCTGACGCCATTGCCGCCGTGCCCGGAATCGACGTGCTGCTGATCGGCACCAACGATCTCACCACCGAGATGGGCATTCCGGGCAAGCTCGATACGCCGGAGGTGGTGAAAGCCTACGAGACGGTGATCGCCGCCTGCCGCAAGCATGGCAAATGGGCCGGCATGGGCGGAGTCTATGTGCCGCCGGTGATGGAGAAGTACATCGGCATGGGCGTGCGCATGGTGCTGTCGGGCAGCGATTTCAGCTTCCTGATGGAAGCCGCCCGCAACCGTGCCACGTTCCTGCGCGGACTGAAATAGGACCGCGCGCGCAGACACCCATGCGTGCGCATCGGCATGAGCGGTTCAGCACCGCGGTGCTGTTGACGCCGGCCGCGGTGTCGGCCTTCGCCACGGCGGCCGGCGATCACAACCCGCTGCATCACGATGCCGCCTACGCCCGGTCGACCCGGTTCGGCGGCATCATCGCCAGCGGGCCGCAGACCACGTCGCTGCTGATGGGGCTGATCGCCACGCATTTCTCGTCCCGCGGCGCCATGGTCGGCCTGGACTTCTCCTTCAGCTTCCGCCGGCCGGTTCTCGCCGATCAGCAGGTCACGCTCGAATGGCTGGTGGTACGCGTGACGCCCGCCGGCCGTCGGCCAGGCGAGATCGTCGATCTGCGCGGCCGCCTGCGCACGCAGGACGGCCAGACGGCCGTCGGCGCCAAGGGGCGCGTTCTCGTCACCGATTCGCTGTAGGTGCCACGATGAGTCCGTCATCCCGAGCACAGCGAGGGATCTCCCGCGAATGGAGACTCCACTCCCAGGAGATCCCTCGCTGTGCTCGGGATGACAGTCTCTACGCGCTCACTGTGGCGGCGGCTTTGAGCGCCGCCTGCAGGCCGGCCGGGTCGTACTGGACCTGGGAGAGATCCAGCCAGCCGATGATGGTGCGGATCGGCGTGTTGCCGGTGATCTGGGTGTAGCCGCGGAAGTTGCCGGTGATCTTGACCGTGCGGGTCTTCAGCTTGGCGTCGGTGCCGTGGTCCTGGCCGGCCTCGGCCGTATCCCATTCCAGGCCGTCAGGCCCCTTACGCGATCGCAGGAAGACGAAGACGTGCTCCGATGTCGCCGGTCCGCCGGGTTCGCGAATGAATACGCTGTCGCCGGGCTGAGGGCCGCCGATGCCCATGCTGGCCCCGAGCTCGAGCATGTTGACGACGGGGTTCTGCTTGGTCGGCGGCGCATAGGGCTCGGCGATCTGCACGAACGGGCGCTGTCGCTTGTTCC
The DNA here is from genome assembly GCA_035279205.1 of Vineibacter sp. Taxonomy (GTDB): domain Bacteria; phylum Pseudomonadota; class Alphaproteobacteria; order Reyranellales; family Reyranellaceae; genus Vineibacter. Next base: position 8,100 of record DATEIF010000329.1, on the reverse strand, counting down.
AGATCTTGTCGATGTTGGCGCCGATGACGAACTTGGTATTCCGCGAGGCGTCGGTCCAGTTCAGGATCGCCGGGTCGCCGACGCCAAGCTTCCACATCAGCCAATGGCACAGGAAGCCGCAGGTCGTCCCGGGATTGTCCGGCGCCTTGCGCCAGCCCGTGGTCTCGACGATCTCCTTGTACTTGGCATCGCCGCGCTGAAACGGCACGTTCTGGTCGATCAGACGCATCGCGTAGCTGCGCAGGATCGACATTTGACCGGCGTCCGGAATCATCGTCAGCTCCCCCATTGACCGGGCGACATTGTATTCTTGCGTCTTGATGTACGCTTGACGAGATCGGTCGAAAACGATCCGACACGAGGTGGGATTTGCGCATAAGGCCACTGGCGGACCGGCCAGATCTCCTCGCGACCGTGGCGCGCTGGGAGTTCGATGCCTGGGGGTACCTGTCGCCGGGAACGACACTGCAGGACCGCATCGAGGATGTGCGCGCAGCCATGCGCGTCGATCGGGTGCCGATGGCTTTCGTGGCGCTGGATGATGCCGGCACGGCGATCGGCACGGCGAGCCTGATCGAGGACGACCTGCCCGGCGATGCGCGCAATCCGTGGCTCGCCAACGTGTATGTGGCGCCATCGGCGCGCCGCAGCGGTATCGCTTCGCGCCTGGTGGGTTCCGTCGAGCGTCAGGCGGCGCGGTTCGGCTACCGGCGCCTCTATCTGTTCACGGCTACGGTACCTGGGCTCTATGCCCGGCTGGGCTGGCACACGCTGGAAGAGCGCGATTATCGCGGCGAGCAGATCACCGTCATGGCCAAGGACCTGCCGGTTGGGTGACGCGCACGCGTCAGCCTCGCACTGATCGCAGCTGGCGCACAGCCTCATCCTGAGGAGCCGGCGTAGCCGGCGTCTCGAAGGATGGCTACAAACTCGATCGTTCGTTCCGGCCGTCTGTCGCACTTGCCGTGCGGTGGCCCACCCTTCGAGACGCTCGCTGCGCTCGCTCCTCAGGGTGAGGTGGTGCGATCACCCCGCCGTCACCCCCAGGCCGCGACCATGGCGCGGGCGCGGTCGAGGTCGGGCGGGAAATCGACCTCGCCCCAGCGCAGGCCGTGGATCAGGCACGTGCGCACCACGCCGGTGCGGGCCAGCCGGTCGATCGCCTGCAGGTACCAGACCTTGGCGCCGTCCGGTGTGCGCATCATCGCCTCGACGGTGTCGACGAACAGCTTGGGCCCGCTGTCGCGAAACAGCAGCATGCCGATCGACTCGCCGTTGACGGTGTCCAGCGACAGCTTCTTGCCCACCGCCTTCAGGTTGCCGTCCTCCTCGACGATCTTCATGTCGTCTTCGTCATAGGCCGGCTTGCGGTCGATGGTGATGGTGATGGGTGCGGCCGGGCTCTGCAGCACCTTCTGCGGGATCGCCGCCTCGAACAGCGTATCGCCGTTGACGATCAGGAAGTCGCTGGCCATCTCGGCGCGCGCCATCCAGCACGACCCGAGATTGTCGGCGACCTTGTAGAAAGGGTTGAACAGCGGACGCACGCGAAAGCCAGGGGCGTCGTGGCGCGCCAGGTGCGCCTCCATCATCGCGGCCTGGAAGCCGATCACCACGGCCACCTCGGTGATGCCGCAACCCTTCAGCGTGTCGAGCTGCCAGTCGATCAGCGTCTTGGGCCCGACGGGCAGGAGGCACTTGGGGCGGTCGGCTGTCAGGGGGGCCAGCCGCGAGCCCTGGCCGGCGCTCAGCAGGATCGCTTTCATCGAGAAGTCCTTTCCGGCGCAGCCTATAGCACGCGTGACGCAGGCTGCGGCGCGGCTTTTTGCCGGCGCCGGGCGGGCAGGGCGGCCATGCAGGCGCCCGCCATGACAGGGCCGCAGGTCGCCTGTAGATTGCAGCCAACCACACCAAAGCCAAGAACGCGACCGAACGACCGGCATGTCCGCTCTGCCGCCCACCGCCGACACCGCGCCGGCCGCGCCGATCTCGATCTGGGGACCGCTCGCCATCCCGGCGTTCAAGCGGCTGTGGATTGCCAACATCGTCTCCAACATCGGCGGCTGGATGCAGACCGCCGGCGCCGGCTGGATCATGACCGAGATCGCCCCGGCCGGGGACAAGGCGCTGTTCGTGGCCGCCATGGCCGCCGCCACCACGTGCCCCGTGTTCCTGTTCGGCTTCCCCGCCGGCGTGCTGGCCGACCGCTTCGATCGCCGCCTCTATATCCTGGCGTGCCAGATCTGGATGATGATGGCGGCGCTGGCGCTGGCGGTGCTGGCGTTCCTGGGCCGGCTGGACCATTGGAGCCTGCTGGGCCTGATGTGCTGCGTGGGCATCGGCAACGCGATGAATGCGCCGGCGTGGCAGGCGGTGGTGCCGGAAATGGTCGGCCGCAAGCATCTGCCGCAGGCGATTGCGCTCAACAGCGCCGGCTTCAATTTGGCGCGCACCGTCGGCCCCGTGATCGGCCAGGTGCTGCAGGCGCTGGCCGGCGTGTTCGTGCTGTTCGCGACCAACGCCGTCACCTTTTCGGCCGTGATCATTGCGCTCGCGAGCTGGCGCCGGCCGGCCGAGGTGCGCGCGCAGCAACGGCGCGAGGGCCTGTGGGAAGGCTTCGCGTCGGGCATCGACTTCATTCGCAAGACGCCGGCGCTGTGGCGCGTCTGGGCGCGCGCCATGTGCTTCTTCGTTCCGGCGATCGCCTTCACCACGCTGCTGCCGCTGCTGGGCCGCCAGCTGGGGCTGAGCGATGCCCAGTATGGTTTTCTGTTCTCGTGCTTCGGCATCGGCGCGGTGTGCGGCACGGTGATGCTGCCGCGCATCAACGCCATGCTGGGCCCCGACCGCGCCAACATTGCCGCTATGCTGACGGTCGCCGCCGCCATCGCGCTGGCGGCGGCGGTGCCGCATGTTGTCGCAGTCGGCATCGGGCTCGCCTTCGGCGGCGTCTGCTGGATGACGGTGAACGCCAACAACAACGTCGCCACGCAGACGCTGTTGCCGTCGTGGGTGCGGGCGCGCGGCATGGCCGTGCATCAGATGGCGTTCTTCGGCAGCCTCACCGTCGGGCAGACGATCTGGGGCGTTGTTGCCGATAGAATCGGCGTTCCTTTGAGCATGGGATGCGCCGCGGTGCTGCTGTTGCCGCTGACGTTGCTGGCGGCATCGATCCCGTTGCCGGTGTCGGTCGCGACCTCCGCCGCCGGCGACTGAAGGCGCCTCGACTCCCGGTTGCGGTGTTGCAACGGGGACACGTCGCCGCAAAAAAAGTGAATCGAATCGCGCTTGTGGAACGGTTTGTACTTGCGAAAGCCACAATTCGGCGTAATTACCGTTTCCAGACGCCCACGCACGTGCCTATGGCCCATTGTGGTTATGCAACGACGGAAAGCGTCCTTCTTGGAAATGCCGGCGACTAGACCGGCTCCGAAAGGGACCTTTGTCATGCATACTCTCCGTGCGGGGCGCGTGCCCCGTGTCCTCGTTTCACTGCCGTTCGACACCAGGCCGGTGTCTTACGGCTGCCTGATCGGCCGCAAGAACCCGCTCTCCAGTATGTGCGCCTCCTGCTGAACGCTCTTCGGAGTGCAGCAGGAGAAGTCATTCAGTCAGGGCGCCGCGAGGCGCTGCCCCGACTGGCGTAGCAGCCTGTGGACACGGATTTTTTCGACATGACCGACCGCATCCGACGTTTTCTCCGCGACAAGCAACCCGAGACGCCCTGCCTGGTGATCGACCTGGATGTGGTCGAGTACAACTACAAGCGCATGCGCGAATTGCTGCCGCAGGCGAAGATCTTCTACGCCATGAAGGCCAACCCGGCGCAGGACGTGCTGACGCGCCTGGGCAAGCTGGGCTCGAACTTCGACACCGCCAGCCGCGGCGAGATCGAGCAGTGCGTCGCCGTCGGCGTCGATGCCAACCGCATCTCCTTCGGCAACACCATCAAGAAGGAGCGCGACATCGCCTGGGCCTACCAGCAGGGCGTGCGCCTGTTCGCCTTCGACAGCGAAGCCGAGATGCTGAAGCTGGCCCGCTCGGCGCCGGGCGCCCGTGTCTTCTGCCGCGTGCTGGTCGACTGCGACGGCGCCGAGTGGCCGCTGTCGCGCAAGTTCGGCTGCGCGCCCGACATGGCGCGCGATCTGCTGCGCAAGGCCGCCGAGATGGGCCTCGACCCATACGGCGTCTCCTTCCATGTCGGCTCGCAGCAGACCGATCTCGAGCAGTGGGATCGGGCGCTGGCACAGGTGTCGCAGATGTTCTTCGCCCTGGCGGAGACCGGCATCGACCTCAAGATGGTCAATCTCGGCGGTGGCTTCCCGGCGCGCTATCGCGCCGACGTGCAGCCGATCGAAGCCTACTGCGAGGCGGTGCAGCGCGCGCTGGTGCGTCACTTCGGCAACCGCATGCCGGAGGTGATCATCGAGCCGGGCCGTTCCATGGTGGGCGATGCGGGCGTGCTGCAGAGCGAGGTGGTGCTGATCTCGCGCAAGTCGGCCAACGATCGCAAGCGTTGGGTCTACCTCGACGTCGGCAAGTTCGGCGGCCTGGCCGAGACGATGGATGAAAGCATCAAATACCGGCTGACGACGCCGCGCGACGGCGGGCGCACGGGGCCGGTGGTGCTGGCCGGCCCCACCTGTGACAGCGCCGACATCCTGTACGAAAAGACCGAGTACAGGTTGCCGCTGGCGCTGAAGGTGGGGGACAAGGTGGAGATCCAGGCCACCGGCGCCTACACGACGACCTATTCGGCGGTTAACTTTAATGGGTTCGCGCCGCTGAAGGCCTACTGCATCTGAACCGCGCAATCACAGCACGGGGAGGAAACGGGGCCTGAAAGGGCCCCGTTTCGCGTTTGAGCGTTCCTCCCCGGCGAAGTCGAGGGGTGCTCCGAAGGAAGGAGCCGACGTGGTCTCTGTAACCAAGTCCCTGTAACGAAGACCACGTCGGCTCCCCATCCGGCGTTCGGCCACCACCCCGGTGGCAGCGTTGCTTCCACCTGACCCCGCATGCGGGGAAGGAAAATTTCGAGTTCCAGTTCAACCTCTCAACCTTTCAGGAGATCATGATGGCGAAAACGGCGAAGAAGGCCGCAGGGCCGGCGCGTGCCAAGGCAGCTGGAAAGGCGGCCAGGAAGGCAGCACGCCCGGCCAAGGCGGCCTATCGCAAGCATGCCGCCTTCGGCGGCCGCATGGTGATGATCGGCTTCGGCTCGATCGGCCAGGGCGTGCTGCCGCTGATCCTGCGCCACATCGACATCAAGCCGTCACAGATCACCGTGATCTCGCCGGAGGACCGCGGCGGCGGCGCCGAGCTCGCGAAGTTCGGCGTCGCCTTCGTGCGCAAGCGGCTGACCCAGGACAACCTGCGCCAGGTGCTGGACAAGCGCATCGGCAAGGGCGACTTCGTGGTCAACCTGTCGGTCGAGGTCGCCTCGACGGCGCTGATCGAGCTGTGCCAGGAGAAGGGCGCGCTCTATATCGACACCTGCATCGAGCCGTGGCCGGGCGGCTACTCCGACCCCAGCCTGTCGGTGTCGCACCGCTCCAACTACGCGCTGCGCGAGCGGGCGCTGGCGCTGCGCGACAAGTTCAAGGGCGGCCCCACGGCGGTGATCGCGCACGGCGCCAATCCCGGCCTGGTGTCGCACTTCGTCAAGCGCGCCATGCTCAACATCGCCAAGGATACCGGCCATGCGGTCGCCACGCCGACGACGCGGCAGGGCTGGGCCGAGCTCGCGCGCGATCTGGGCATCAAGGTGATCCACATCGCCGAGCGCGACACGCAGGTGTCGGCCAAGCCCAAGGAAGTCGGCGAGTTCGTCAACACCTGGTCGATCGACGGTTTCGTCTCCGAAGGCGGCCAGCCGTCGGAGATGGGCTGGGGCACCCACGAGAAGGCGCTGCCGCCCGACGGCAAACGGCACGATTTCGGCTGCGACGCGGCGATCTACCTGAACCGCCCCGGCCTGCACACGCGGGTGCGCACCTGGACGCCGAAGGAGGGGCCGTTCCACGGCTTCATCATCACGCACAACGAGGCGATCTCGCTGGCCGACTACTTCACGCTGCGCAACGGCAAGCGCGCGTCGTACCGGCCGACGGTGCATTACGCCTACCATCCGTGCGACCAGGCGATCATGTCCATGCACGAGATCGTCGGAAAGAACCTCGTGCAGCAGAAGCGCCAGCGCCTGATCGTCGACGAGATCGACAGCGGCATCGACGAGCTGGGCGTGCTGCTGATGGGCCACAAGAAGGGTGCCTACTGGTACGGCTCGCAGCTCTCCGTCGATGAGGCCCGCAAGCTGGCGCCCTACAACAACGCGACCTCCCTGCAGGTCTGCGCGCCGGTGCTGAGCGGCATCATCTGGGCGCTGGAGAACCCGCAAGCCGGCCTCGTCGAAGCCGACGAGATGGATTTCGAGCGCAATCTCGAGATCTGCATGCCCTACCTGGGCCCCGTGGTCGGTCGCTATTCGGACTGGACCCCGCTGCAGGGCCGCGGCCAGCTGTTCCCCGAGGACCTCGACGAAAATGATCCGTGGCAGTTCCGGAATTTTCGGGTCGCGTGAGGGTTACTAGGGGGTACGCAGAGTAGCCGCTCATCCTGGTGAGCGGCTGCATGCTCGCGTTTTGCGCTTGACGCGGAATAGCGCAGAATGGGGCGTGTTCATAGAGGCGGTGGGCTGGCGGCGACATTCCGTGGCTGGCCCGCCGGATGACATTTGAGCGAAGTCGCCGATCTGTTGCCACAGCACGTACCCGCCTTGCGGCGTTACGCGCGCGCGCTGACCGGCGATGCAGCTGCGGCGGACGATCTTGTGCAGGATTGTGTGGAACGGGCCCTTACGCGCGCTCATCTATGGCGACAGCCCGGCAACTTACGGGCCTGGTTGTTCACGATCATGCACAACCTCAACGCCAACGAAAAACGCCGGGCCGCGTCGCGGCCGCGTCTGGCCACCATCGACGATGTGCCGGAGCCGGCCCGGCCGGCATCCCAGGTCGAGCGGCTGATGGCCAGCGAGACCCTGGCGGCGCTGAAGCTGCTGTCCTTGGAGCATCGACAGGTGCTGTTGCTGGTTGCCCTGGAAGGATTGCAATACGCCGAGGTGGCGCAGGTGCTGGGCGTGCCGGTGGGGACGGTCATGTCGCGCCTCTCAAGGGCGCGCGACCGTTTGATGCAGCTGGCCAGCAATGAGCGCGTCGCCCAGCCGAGGAGCGTGACATGAGTACGCTGGGTGTCGAGGGCGGACCCGTGCGCGACGAGGACCTGCACGCCTATGTCGACGGTCATCTCGACCCGGCGCGCCGTCGTATCGTCGACGCCTACCTGTCGACCGACCGCGACGCGGCGGCACGGGTCGCCGATTGGACGGAGCAGAACCGGCGGTTGTCGGCCTTGTTCGACCCGGTGCTGGATGAACCCATCCCGCCGCAGATCACCGCCGCGATCGCCCGCGGCCAGCAGCAGAGGACGCCGTCGTGGGGCGGCTGGGCCATGCGGGCGGCCGCGTCGTTTGCCATCCTTGCCGTCGGCGCGGTGCTGGGTTTCGGCACGGCACGCTTCGTGGGTGGCAATGAGGATGCCGGCTTGCAGGCCTCGTTGCCGGTGGAGGCACAGAGCGCCTTCAAGGTCTACGTGGCCGAGAAGCGCCATGCGGTCGAGGTGCCGGCGGCCGAGGTCGATCACCTCACGCAATGGCTGTCGACCAAGATGAAGACCAAGGTGCGGCCGCCGGACCTGGCATCGCTGGGCTGGACCCTGGTCGGTGGGCGGCTGCTGCCCAGCAGCGAGGGGCCGGCCTGCCTGTTCATCTATGACGACAAGGCTGGCCGGCGCGTCATGGTCTACCTGGTGTCGAACGCCAACAACGAGGGCACCACCGTCCAGTTCCGCGACCAGAACGGCGTGCGCTCGCTCTATTGGCTGGAGGGGCCGCTGGGCTATGCGCTCACCGGCAACCTCGAACGCGGCGACCTGATGCCGATCGCCGCCGTGGTCAAGGACAAGATGCGGTTCTGATCCCCGGAAGCGCGGGCGTCCGAGACGCGGCCCTGCGGGTCGCTCCTCAGGGTGAGGTTCAGCCTA
>DATEIF010000328.1:0-7028 GCA_035279205.1 Vineibacter sp. | reverse complement strand
ATTGCCGCCGTCGACCACATCCTCGGCGCGTTCCGGAACGGCAAGCACGTGGTCAACGTGACGGTCGAGGCGGACGCCTTTTGCGGCCCCCTGCTCGCGAGGAAGGCGAGCGAGGCCGGCGTGGTGTACAGCCTGGCGTACGGCGACCAGCCTGCGCTCATTTGTGATCTGGTGGACTGGGCGCGCGCCGCCGGCTTCCCGGTGGTCGCGGCGGGGCGCGGCCACAAGTGGCTGCCGCACTTCGCGCAGTCCACGCCTGAGACGGTGTGGGGCCACTACGGTCTCACGCCGGAGGAAGCCAGGGTCGGCGGGCTGAACCCGAAGATGTTCAACTCGTTCCTCGACGGCTCGAAGCCGGCCATCGAGACCAGCGCGGTGTGCAACGCCACGGGTCTCACGCCGGCGCCGCAGGGTTTGCTGTATCCGCCGGGCTCGATCGACCAGATCCCGGCGCTGATGCGGCCCAAGAGCGACGGTGGGGTGCTGCACCACAAGGGCCAGGTCGAGGTCATTTCCTCGCTGCGCGCGGACGGCACGCCGATCCCGTACGACATCCGTTTCGGCGTGTTCGTGGTGTTCGAGGGCGAGACCGACTACATCAAACGCTGCTTCCACGAGTATGGCGTGAAGACCGACCCGTCCGGGCGCTACGCCTGCCTCTACAAGCGCTGGCACCTGATCGGGCTGGAGGTCGGCGTCTCGGTGGCGGCCGCGGCGCTGCGCCGCGAGCCGACCGGGGCGGCGATCTGCTTCAACGCCGACGTCATCGCCACCGCCAAGCGCGACCTGGCGGCCGGCGAAATGCTGGATGGCGAGGGCGGCTACACCGTCTATGGCCACCTGTTCCCGGCTGGCAAATCGCTGCAGACCGCGGGGCTGCCCCTGGGCCTGGCGCACAATGTGAAGCTGCTGCGGCCGATCAAGGCAGGCCAGTCGCTCACCTACGGCGACGTCGCGCTGGACGAGACGCTGGCCGCCGTCAAGATCCGGCGCGAGATGGAGACGATGTTCGCCCCCGCGTCGCGAATCGCGGCACAGTAATGATTTCCTCTCCCGCAAGCGGGAGAGGAAGGGGCCCATCGCGCCAGCGATGGGAAGGTGAGGGCCCAAGGAGACGGTGCCGCGTGTGTAATCCCTCACCCGCCGGGCGCTGCGCGCCCGCCGACCTCTCCCGCTTGCGGGAGAGGTGAAGACGTCACTGCGCCATCTTCACGTCGAAGATGCCGCAGGCGATGCGGTCACCGCCGCCGCCCAGCGGTTTGGGTGTGTCGGCATAGTTGTCGCCGCCGGCGTGGATCACCAGCGACCGGCCGCGCAGATCGGCCACCTTCAGGTGTGGCGCCAGCATTTTGCCGGTGGCGACGCCGTCCTTTTCGACCGTCAGTACCGGCAGGTCGCCGCGATGGCCGTCATGCTCGGGACCACGATGGGCCTTGCTTTCGGTCGGGTCGTAGTGATCGCCGGCGGCCAGGCCCGGCACCAGCTTGCCGTCCTTCTCGGCGGCGGCGCAGTTGGGCTTCTCGTGCACGTGGAAACCATGCTGGCCCGGTGGCAATCCGGTCAGATTGGGTTCAATGGCAAGACCCTTGGGCGTGTCGGTGAGTGTCACCGAGCCGATGGCGGCGCCCATGCCCTTCTCGTTGATCAGGTTCAGCTGAACCGTCGTGTGCTGCTGGGCCGCTGCCGCCGTGGCGGTGGTCCACAATGCTGCCGCGATCATGCACATCGTTTTTCTGCGCATCATGGTCTCCGTCATCGGGTGCCGTTTCATCTGGCGGCAGCCTCTGTCTCAGCCAAAAGCGTCAACGGTATGAAATGCCTGGGGTTCCGGTTTGGCAGTTGCGTTGTCGGCACGAATCGCTAGGTATGCCGCCCAGCCATGAATGTTGCCTTGACGCCAGACGAATCGGCGCCGCCTGTCGCGCCCGCCATGCCGCCGCCGACCGGCAAGGGTCCGCTGGCCAATCTCGAAGTCCGCCTGGCCGCCGGCCTGGTGCGCGCGGATGCCGAGCAGCGCCGCGTCGCCGAGCGCCTGCAGGCGTTGCACGACACCTTGCGCGCCTCCCACGCCGCACCGCGCCGGGGCGGGCTGCTGAGCTTTCTGGGACTGGGCCGCAAGCCGGCCGCCGTGCCGGGCGGCGTCTACATCTGGGGCCCGGTCGGCACCGGCAAATCGATGCTGATGGATTTGTTCTTTGCCGATGCGCCGGTGGCGAAGAAACGCCGGGTGCACTTCCATGAGTTCATGCTGGAAGTCCACCAGCGTCTGTTCGACCGTCGTCAGGTGACGGCGGCCAGTGGCGGTGAGTCCGATACCATCCCGCCCATCGCGCGCGAGATTGCCGCCGAGGCGCAGTTGCTGTGCTTCGATGAGATGCAGGTCACCAACATCGCCGATGCGATGATCCTGTGGCGGCTGTTCGATACGTTGTTCGCTGAAGGCGTCACGGTGGTGGCGACGTCCAATCGCGTGCCCGACGATCTCTATCGCGGCGGCCTGCAGCGCGACCGTTTCCAGCCCTTCATCGACCTGATCAAGGCCAAGCTGGACGTCTTGTCGCTCGATGCCGGTCGCGACTATCGCTTGCAGCGGCTGCGCCAGCTCGACATGTACATCACGCCTTCAGGTGCCTGGGCCGATGAAAAGCTGGAGGCGGCGTTCACCAGCCTCACCGACGGTGCCAGGGGCAGCCGTCGCGTGCTGCGCACGCAGGGACGCGACGTGATCGTGCCGCGCGCCGCGCCGGGCGTGGCGTGGGCCGACTTCGAGGACTGGTGCGGCAAGCCGCTGGGCGCCGCCGACTTTCTGTGCATCGCCGAGCACTTCCACACCGTGATCCTGCGTAACGTGCCCAGGCTGTCGCCCAAGAACCGCGATCGCGCGTGGCGCTTCACGACCCTGATCGACGCGCTCTACGAAAAGAAGGTCAAGCTGATCTGCTCGGCCGAAGCGCCCCCGGACAAGCTCTACATCGAAGGCGACGGCGCCTTCGAGTTTCAGCGCGTGGTCTCGCGCCTGATGGAAATGCAGAGCCCGGAATATCTCGGGCTGGAGCACATCGAGGACTGAGCACACTCCGCTGTCATCCCGAGCGCAGCGAGGGATCTAGGCGCTGTGCGTTCATTAACGGCCTGTCCACCGGTCGGTCATCGATCTGAAAACATTCACTCAACCGGATGTAACGCCGCTGCTTTAGCCGGGACTCTCGGGGCAAATCCTCCGGGGGAACTCTCATGGGGTGTAGACGGCAACGCCGCGCGGCGGGCGCGGGCGGCAGGGCTCTGCGTGTGACTCTTCTGGCCGGCGCGGCGCTGGCGGCAACGGCAAGCGTCGGCCAGGCTCAGTTCAGGACGCCGAACACGACCAACGTCGCCGGTCCGCAAAACGCGACCCTGGGCGGCACGACAATCACCAACCATGGCTTGCAGGGTGCCGGTCGCTTCACCGCCGACTCGCGCGATCAGTTCGGCGACACGTTGGGTTCGTTCTCGGCCATGGCGCTCGACCTCACGCAATGGCGGCGCAACGGCAGCAGCTACAGCGGCTTCCTGTGGGGTCTGCCCGACCGTGGCTACAACACCGACACGTTCCTCAGCAACTTCGCCTCGCGGCTGCACGGCTTCAGCCTCCTCTTCACGCCCTATACCGGCACGGCCAATCTGCCCGCGGAGACCGCATCGCAAAACCAGCTGCAGCTCACCTACCGCGGTTCGCGCCTGGTGACCGACTTCAACGGCAATCCCACCACCGGCCTCGATCCGGGCACCAGCACCGGTGCGCAGGGCGGCGTTGGCAATCTGCCGATCGCCACCACCGGCCCGGCCGCCGGGCGGCTGTCGATCGATGCCGAGGGATTGGCGTTCCGCGCCGACGGCTCGTTCTACATCTCCGACGAATATGGCGCGAACGTCTATTACTTCTCGCGCGACGGACGCCTGCAGGGTGTCATCAAGCCGCCGCGCGACATCCAGCCGGAGGGTCCGGTCGGCACGCCCAACTTCAACTCGATCAACCCGCCAGCCGTCGGCCGGCGCAACAACCAGGGCATGGAGGCGCTGTCCCTGACGCCCGATGGTCGCCGCCTGGTGGTGATGCTGCAGAGCGCCACGGTGCAGAGCACGGGCAGCAGCAACCAGCAGGATCGCCGCAATACCGAAGTGATGGTCTACGACGTCACCGGCGGCGCCACGCCATCGGCGCCCATCGGGCACTTCGCGGTCACGCTGCCGACCTTCACGCTGAACGGCCGCGGCGGGGCTGTGAACCGCACGGCGGCACAGTCCGACCTGCTGGCGCTCAACGACACGCAGTTCCTGGTGCTGGCGCGCGACGGCAATGGACTTGGACCCGGCACCGACAATCCGGTGATGTTCAAGTCGGTGCTGCTGGTCGACATCAGCGGGGCGACCAACCTGGTCGGCACGCGCTTTGCCAACACCAGCAGCAGTCCGATCGCGGTCAACGGCAACCTGGTGCCCGGAATCACGCCGGCCGCCACGGTCGAAGTCGTGAACATGCTGCATGTCGGCCAGCTCACGCGCTTCGGCTTCAACACCAACACCGCGTCGCCAAACCGGCTGACCTTGTCGGAGAAGTGGGAGGCGCTGGCGCTGGCGCCGACCTTGGAGGAAGGCAAGCCGCACGACTATTTCCTGTTCGTCGGCAACGACAACGATTTCCTCACGCGCGTCGGCTCGATGCAGGGCATCGCCTACGACGCCGGGCTCACCAACGACAATGTCATCCTGGTCTACCGCCTGACCATGCCGGGTTATGTCGATCCGCAGTTCCTGCGCGCCATGCAGACCAGCGGTCCGATCACCCAGGCGCGGTTGCGCTCGACCACGTTCGGGTTGGGCGCGGCATCGACGGCGGCCATCAACAATCAGGTCGCGATCGCCCGGCGCAGCGAGGCCGGCCAGCCCGACAGGCAGACGGCATCGCGCGGCGATATCGAGTCCGACATCGCCTGGGGTGCCGGTTTGCGGCCACCGCAGCGCTTCAACCTGTGGTTCGGCGGCGGCTTCGACCGCATCAAGCGCGACGCCGATTCGGGTATCCCGGCAAATCGGTCGAGCCAACTCTCGGGCGTGATCGGCGCCGACTACGAGGTCATCGACGGCCTGCGCCTGGGCGGCGCGCTGGGTTTCGGCACCGGCCATACGCGCTATCGCGACGGCGGCCGGCAGGAGCACGACGCCACCAGCCTGTCGGTGTACGGCGCCTATCTCGGCAGCAACGGCTTCTTTGCCGCCGCGTCCTACACGTACACCTGGCTCGACTACGACCGCATCACCCGTGCCGGTGCCTTCGGCACCTTTCCCAGCGGTCGCACCAAGGGCTACATGCACACCATCGACGGCGAGACCGGGTTCCGCTGGGAGCTGGGCGACGGCTACTGGGTGATGCCGTCAGTCGGCATCAACATCCGTACCGGCACGCTGGATCCCTACACCGAGTCCGGTGGTGCCGGCGGCAATGTGTCGTTTCCCAAACAGAAGGTGACCGGCGTGCAGGGCCGCATCGAGGCCGAGGTTGGACGTCGTTTCGACTTCAGCGGCATCGAGGTGTTGCCGACCGCGCGTCTGGGCTTTGAGAAGGAACTGCGCCGCGATCGCGCCAGCGCCAACCTCAGCCTGGTGTCGACGCCCGGCGGCATCGGCACGCAGTCGGTGACCATCCCCTTCGCGCTGGAGGACTATGTCCGCTTCGGCATCGGCCTGCAGGCGCAGATGTCGGCCAACGTCGTGGTGTCGGCCGCCTACGATTTCCGGCTCGGTCTCAAGGGTGGCAACGTCCACAGCCTGGTCGGTGGCGTGTCGGTGGGTTTCTGAGCGCTCGGGATGACGGCTACGCCTAGTTCCGATAGCTCGGGTCCTTGGCATCCATCATGCGCAGCATGGCGTTCCAGGCCAGGCTGTTCATGTCGAACCCGCTCTGCACGCCGTCGCGGCGGGTCACCTGCGTCCGCACCGTGTCGATCGCCGCCTGACTCGGCATGTTGAGGCGGGCGGCGCCACCGGCCATGGCCGCGATCTGGATCGTGCAGGCACGCTCCAGGTTGTGGATGCTGAGCCAGGCATCGGCGATGGAATGGCCGGCCGCCAGGGTGCCGTGGTTGCGCAAGAGCATCAGCTTCTTGTCGCCGAGGTCGGCAACCAGCCGCTCGCGTTCGTCGTAGTCGAGCGCGATGCCTTCATAGTCGTGGTAGCTGAGATAGGGCAGGCAGAACATGGCGTGCTGCGACAGCGGCAGCAGTCCGTCCTTCTGTGCCGCGACGGCAACGCCATCCTTGGTGTGCAGGTGGATCACGCACTGGACATCGGGGCGGCCCATATGGACGGCGCCATGGATCACGAAGCCCGCCTTGTTGAAGGGATAGGGCGAGGGCGACAGGATGTTGCCTTCGTGATCCACCTTCAGCAGCGACGACGCGGTGATCTCGTGGAACATCATCCCGTAGGGATTGATCAGGAAATGATCGTCCGAGCCGGGCACGCGCGCCGAGATGTGGGTGAAGATCAGGTCGGTCCAGTTGTAGTGCGCCACCAGGCGGTAGAGCGCGGCGAGGTCGACGCGCGTATCCCATTCCTCGCGGCTGACCTGTTCACGCATGGACGGCGATGACTTGACGGCAGCGACCGGGCTCATGGCGGGCTCCCTGCGACGGCGCAATGCGGGTGATCCTGGGCGTCGGGTGCGGCCACCGTCAAGCGCAGCCCGCGCGCGGCAACCATGCCGTTCGTGCCGGGCAGCGCCGGCCTTTGCCGTCACCGGGACGAAACTGCTGATGCATACACTCGCCGGATTGTGATGACTCGCGGGCGCTTGGCGCCATACGGTCTGCCCGGGAGCCCCGGATGACCCGGGGGAACGCAAGAAGGGGTGCACGCATGGATGGCGATCGTTCATTTGTAACGGCAGACACCGGTGTCTCGCGGCGTGAGCTGTTCACGGGCGCGCCGGCTGCGGTTGGCCTGGGCGTCGGCTTTGCGCTCGCCGCACAGCCGGTACAGGCGCAGACCAT
>DATEIF010000327.1:0-11354 GCA_035279205.1 Vineibacter sp. | reverse complement strand
GGCGGGGAGAAGGTGGCGCGAAGCGCCGGATGAGGGGCTTCCGCGGTGCTGGAAAAGAACCCGTTTTGCTGATGAAATCGAGGCGCGCCCCGAAACCGCGAAGCCCCTCATTCGCCTCAGGTACTTCGACGCAAAGCGTCGAAGTACCGAAACGGGCACCTTCTCCCCGCCTGCGCGGGGAGAAGGGAAGTTTCCCCGGACAACCCTGCGTTCGCGGGAGATGGAGAGGAGACCATGGCGCCACGGCTCATAGGCGCTTCATGCGCCTGCCGCTCTCGCAATAGCCGTCGATCCAGTCGGTTCGCTCGCCGGCCTGGGACCACAGGACGGGGAAAAAGCTTTCATCAAGCGCGGGATCGCCGGTCCTCTGATAGCGGCGATAGATATAGCCGCCGGCGCGGTCGCTGAACTGCGCGGCCGCCGGGATCATGTGAATGCCGATGGCGCGTCGCATCTGGTCGTGCGTCGTGTTCGGGCCCGAGCCGTGCCAGATCTCGCCGGCATGAAAGACGCACGATCCCGCCGGCACTTCGATGAAAACCGGTTCGAGGGCCGTCACCCCGGCCGCGCGCGCCGCGGCCTTCATCTGTGCGCGATAGTCGTCCTGGCCGTGAAACGCATCGGGCAGGGGCGTCAGCGGCCACAGATGTGAACCCGGCACATATTCGAGGGTGCCGGCGCGCGCATGCGTATCGTCGAGCGTTATCCAGCAGGTTATCGTCATGGCGGGGTCGAGGAAGTCCATGAAGGACGAGTCCTGATGATGTGCGATAGGCTTGGTCTTCGGTGCCTTCCACCAGATCGTGTCCTGGCCCAGTCGGACTCCTGCCCAGCCGGTCAAAAGACTCGCCGCGCGCCCCAGGTCAGCGGAAAGCGCGAGCCGCGCAACCGTGAGATCCGCCTTCCATGCATTCGCCATATGGCGCGTCACGTCCGGCAAGCTCATACCTTCACGCCAGTACCATTCGTCGGGATAGACGCCGGTATCGAACTGGCCCGCGAAGAGCCGGGGAAAGCGCTCGCGCAGGGCGGCGATGCGGTCTTCGGAAAGGAGGCGTTTGACGACCAAAAAACCGTCGCGACGAAAGCCATCGATTTCGGCCTCGCCCAGACGGTTGAGGACAGGCAGGTCGAGCGCGGACATGGCCGAATTTCCATCTGGATCGATGATCAAAGAGCGATAATATCGCCGGCATGGTGGGCAATCGAACGAACAGTTTACGGGAAATGGCCACAAACACCGGCCTTGACCGAACGGACATCGCCATTCTGGGCTTGCTGCAGAACAATGCTCGGCTCTCGGTCAAGGAGATCGCGGTAGCGGTAGATCTTGCGCCATCCTCCACGCATGAGCGGATCCGGCGGATGCGCGATGCCGGCGTGCTGCGGGGGACCCATGTCGAGGTCGAACCGAAGGCACTCGGAATAGGCCTCGAAGCGCTGTTCATGATCGAGCTTGCCAAGCACAAGCGCGGCACGGTCGACCGCTTCATGGACGAGGTCGTCAAGGTGCCGGAGGTTCGCTTCGCCTTCCTCGTGACGGGCCGCTACGACGTCGTGGCGCATGTCGTCGTCAGGGATACCCAGCACCTGAAGGACCTTGCGCTCGACAAGTTCACCAATCGCCCCGGTGTCATTCGCATCGAGACATCGATCATCTTCGAGGCCCGCCGGCGCCATACGCTGCCCGTCTTCCTGCCGCAACCTTGACAGGGAAGGCCCGGGCGCGCTGTGGCTCGAAGCCGCCGAGGTCGGCCCCCCCTGCGGTAACATCTTGCTTCTCTGGAGAATCGCATGACGCCCATCCGGTCCTGGCGCAACGAGGCCCTCGGCGCAGCGGTCGATGCGCATCCGCGCGTGCCCTTCCTGTCGTGGGTGACGCCGCTCGAGCGGCAGCCTCGCCTCGGCGCGGCGCTGGGCATCGACCTGCGGGTGAAGCGCGACGACCTGACCGGGCTTGCCTTCGGCGGCAACAAAGTGCGTCAGCTCGAATTCTACTTCGGCAAGGCGCGCGCCGCCGATGCCGACACGGTGCTGATCACCGGCGCGGTGCAGTCGAACTATGTGCGCGTCGCCGCCGCCTGCGCCGCGCGCCTGGGCATGGCGTGCCATGTCCAGCTCGAGGAGCGTGTGCCCGACGTCGACGAGATCCACCGCACATCCGGGAACGTGCTGCTCGACCAGCTGCTGGGCGCCACGCTGCACTCCTATCCCGTCGGAGAGGACGAGGAGGGCGCCGACCGACGGTTGCGCGAGATCGCGGATGGTCTCGAACGGCAGGGACGCCGCCCCTATGTCATCCCGCTGGGTGCGGCCAATCCGCCGATCGGTGCGCTCGGCTATATTCGCTGCGCCCGAGAGCTGGTGGACCAGGCCGATGACATCGATCATGTCGTCGTCGCATCGGGCAGCGGCCACACCCATGCCGGCCTGCTGTTCGGCCTGCGCGCGTCCGGCTGGCGCGGTACCGTGCACGGCATCTGCGTGCGCCGCGCCGCGGCGCTGCAGACGGCGCGCATCATCGGCCACGGCGAGCGCATCGCCGCGATGCTGGCGGTGCCCAACCCGGTCGCGGCTGCCGATGTCCACGTCCACGATGATGTGCTCGCGCCGGGCTACGGCGTCATGAACGACGCCGTCGTCGACGCGATCCGCACCAGCGCCCAGCACGACGGCCTGCTGCTCGATCCGGTCTATACGGGTCGCGCCATGGCCGGATTGTTCCGCTGCGCCCGCGACGGGCGGCTGCCCCGGGGCAGCCGCGTGGTGTTCATCCACACCGGCGGCCTGCCGGCGCTCTTCGGCTACGCCACCGCGCTGCGGCGAAACATGGAACGTGACGTCCCATAGAACGCGGCTGGCGGCGATGATCGTTCAAGACGGAACCGCTTCAGGCACACCGTCGAGGCAAAGCCAGTGATGCTTTCGATCGGGCCAATGCAGCGTCCTCGGCGGCGGGAATGCCTGATCCTCCAGGCAGCCGGCGGAGACCGACAATGCCTCTTTCAAGACCTCGGCCCGCATGAAGATGATCGAGCCGCACGAGGGGCAGAACGTCTGCTCCAGCCATCGTCCCGATGAGCCCGGCCGCCGCCAGGATCGGGTTCTGCCTTTCTGGCTGACAACGGCCGCGTCCGGATAGATGGCTCGGTAGGAAAAGGCCGATCCGGTGCAGCGCTGGCATTCGAGGCAGCTGCAGGCATAGACACGGCGAGGCTCGCCGGCGAGGACGAGCTGAACGCGCCGGCAGGCGCAGGCGGCCGTCCGGGTCGTTTCCGCGCTAGGCATGGACCCGCTCCGTCGTCGCGGCACCGGCGGGGTTGTTTTGAAACAGCGGCGCCAGCGATGCAAAATCGCCGTCCGCGCCGGCCTGCAACAGCGCCTGACGGAAGAACATATCCATCGCCCTGGGCAGGGCCGCATTGAGGCCGCGTTCCGCGCAGCCCTCGAGCAGGTGTTTGAAGGCGCTGTAATGCGCGCCCAGCGAGGCGAGGGTCTTGTCGTCACCAGCGAAGCGCTTGGCCCTGGTCCTGTCGATCAGATCGACAACAGCCAAATCGATGACCGGCTTGAACGCGGCGAGTTGACGTTCATAGACATCCAGGCCGAGGTCCTCGGCGCCGACGACAGCCATGCCCTGCAGGACGCCGAACAGCCCGCCCCACATCTGCGTAAGCAGCGCGGTGTCCAGCGCCGATGCCTGGCCGGGAATATCGCCCACGTACGTCGTGCCGCCACCGAGGGTGAACAGCAGCTCCTTGTGGGCGTCGAAGACCGCGCGCGGCCCGGAATAGAGCAATGCGGCATCGGGACTGCCGATGAAGGTCGGAACCGCCATGATGGCGCCGTCCAGATAATGGGCGCCGTGCATCTCCACCCAACGCGCTTCCTCTCTCGCCAGCCGCGGCGAGCCGGAAGTGAGCTGCACGACGACCTTGCCGGCAAGGATGGCGGCGACACCATCGCGTTTCAGCATGGCCTCGCTGGCCTCGAAGTCGAGGACGTTGACGATGATGACATCGGCCACCCGGATGGCCTCCTCCATGGAGGAGGCGACGGTTGCGCCCAGCGCCGCCAGCGGGACGCATTTGGCCGCGGTGCGGTTCCACACCCATGTCGGATAGCCATGTTTCAGGATGGTTCGAGCCAGAGACGAGCCCATTCGGCCCGCGCCGAGCACGCAGACTTTCGTCTTCATACATGTTCTCCAGATGCCGAGAGAGGTGCCCTCGACGGATGTCGTTGCGTGGGGTGGGCCCGATCCGAAGATATGGTCTCACCTCGGTGTTTAGAAGAACGCACCTTGAGGTAAGCTGACGAAACGACATCAGGAGTTGCGGGATGAGGCACAAGGCGGAGGACAGCTGCGGTTTTGCCGCGGCGCTCGAGGCCGTTGGCGGCAAATGGAAGACCTCCCTGATCTGGGAATTGCACCTGGGGCCGCATCGCTTCGCGGCGCTGCGCCGGCGGCTGCCCGGCATCAGCGAGAAGGTGCTGGCGCAGCAACTGCGCCAGATGGAGGCGGATGGCCTGATCACCCGACGCGTCTACGCCGAGGTGCCGCCGCACGTGGAATACGCCATCACGCCGTTGGGCATGAGCCTGAACGATGCGGTGAGCGTCATGTCGTCATGGGGCAAGCAACACGAGGCATGGAAGGCACGCCGCAAGACGGCGGCGTGACGTAACGAGAAGCAACGGACCGGGCATCGAGGTCGTCCAGGGCCGTATGCCGATCCGGGTGCGCGTCAGCGCTGGCGGTCAAAGGGACCGCCAGGAGTGTCGGACGCTTGACGAGCTCGCCGTCCGCGGGTGTGTCGTGAGCGCCCGCAGCGCTTCAACCGGCCGCCGGGGATAACGATCACAAGGGAAACGACCTGGGCTCCGGCCGCGCGCCGGGCCTTCCTACCAGGCCCGACCGGTCACCGCGGCGGGCTTTCTCTTCATGGCGACCCCTCATGTTTCGTTCTGGGCCGGGCCAGGCAGCGCCCCGAGGAACTTCTCCCTTCGGAGTACCTCCAATGGCTTGTGCACACGTGAGTCTTCGGCCTGTGGTTGAGACAATGAGATCCGCTACCATTCTCTTGTGAGCCAGCCCATGTTTCGTGTCAGCGGGGGAAGACGGCATGAGCGTCAGAGGTGCGAAGGTTAATCGCGCACGGCGCAATGCACTGAAGGCAGCCATGCTGGTGAGTGCGTTCTTGGCGACCAGCGCCGTGCTTAGGCAGGCATCGGCAGTCCCAGGCAACAACGGCAACGGCAAAGGAGGCTGTGGCAAAGGTCAGCAGACCAACGGATGCGGCGGCAATGGCGGCCATTGCTTTGCGCAGGGCACGCTTATCCGGACGCGCGAGGGCTATCGGCCGATCGAAACCCTGGCAGCCGGCGACGCGGTCGCGGTGCGTTCCGGGGGCTTCGCGCCGATCAGGGCAATGGTCAGTCACACCCTGAGCAGCGTGTCCGGTAAATGGGTTGGCGAGTCGAACCTGCCGGTTCTCATACGGCGTGGTGCTCTGGGTGAAAACGCGCCTACTGCGGACGTTTGCCTCACGGCTTGGCATCCCGTCTACGTTGATGGCTTCCTGATTCCCATCGGCGATTTGGTCAATGGGACCAGCATCACGTTCGAGGCGGCGGGCGGCCGGGATACGCTCGACTTTTTCAATATCGAGCTCGATCGCCACGACATTCTGGACGTGCAGGGTGCGTTCTGCGAGTCGCTGTGCCGAGCGACCGAGCGCTGTGCACCGCTTTTGCGCCTTGCCGGCGGCCGCAGCCAGCTTCGGTCGCGCATGCGTAGCGTGGCATCGATCGTGGTCGATCGGCGACAGCCAATCGACATCATTCGCGACAAGCTGGAGGATCGCGGGGACACCCTCGCGCGGGCAGCCTGACGTTTTCTCCAGGCCGAAGAGGCAGCGGGGGACGGGCAGCCTGCCGCTGAGCGTCTACGAGGATGGAGGCGGTGCCGATCCAGCTGCCGGCTGTCGTGACCGGTAGCGTGACGGGGCCATTCCCGTGACCCGTTTGAAGGCGTTGCTGAACGCGCTCCCCGACGTATAGCCCAGCGACAAGGCCAGTGTTGCGATCGACACCGATGTTGTGCGCAAGGCCTGCTCGGCGAGCCGCATGCGCCAATTCAACAGATAGGTGAGGGGGGCGATCCCGGCGGCCTTTTTGAAGTGCACGGCAAAACTGGTGCGCGACATGGCGACGATGTCGGCGAGCTCATGAAGCCGCCATGGCCGTCCCGGTTCCCGATGCATGACTCGCAGGGCCAGTGCGATGCGCTTGTCGCCCAGCGCCTTGATCCAGCTGGGTTGGATCTGCCCGGATGTCGACAGATAGGCGCGCATCGTCAGGATGAACAGAAGCTGCGCCAGCTGTTGCGACATCAAGTCGGCACCCGGCCTGTGTGAGGCCGCTTCCGCGACGAGCTGGTCGAGGAGAAAGCGCATCGGCGACGCTTCGGGTGAACCGCCCTTGATGTGGAGGAACGGCGGCAAGACATCCCCCAGCAGCCAGCCGCGCTCGGGATCGAGTGTCACGTGCCCGCCCACAGTGACAAAGTCTGCTGTGTCACCCAGTCTGACGTGCTTTTCGAGCGGGTCGGCAAAAAGCGCAGTGGCGTCACGGGGCGACACGCCGACATCGCTGGCAAGCACGTAGGGCCGGGAACCGGACAGCATGACGATGTCGCCGGTCCCGATCCAATGCGGCCGCTTCACGTTACCGAAGCGCAGCCAGCAACCGCCCGCCACGATCGCCATGAACTTGGTTTGCCTGGGGGGCGGGTAGGCCAGTGCCCACGCACCACCCGCGACGAGACTGGCCGAGACGTCGCAGCGCGCCCGCGCCATCGTGACCACATCGCTCAGCGGATCATCCGACATTCCGAACGATCACGCAGATGTTCGGCATGATCAAGCATCCATCATTCAAGCCGTCGCGACTACGCTGGGCCCGCGATCAAAACGGCGCAGCAGGAGAGGCGACATGACGGGCATCGCAGGCAAAGTCATTGCAATCACCGGCGCGAGCAGCGGCATTGGCGAGGCGACGGCCCTCCTGCTGGCGGAACGCGGCGGCAAACTCGTATTGGGCGCGCGGCGATCGGATCGCCTGGAGGACCTGGTCGCGCGCATTGCGGCGGCAGGTGGCGAAGCGATCCATCTGCCCACTGACGTGAGACAACGCAGCGATCTGGTCGCTCTCGTCGAACGCGCGCACCGTCACTTCGGCAAGCTCGACGTCTTCATCAGCAATGCCGGTATAGGCCCGATCTCGCGTCTCGACGACCTGCGTGTCGAAGACTGGGAAGAGATGATCGACGTTAACCTCAAGGGCTTTCTCTACGGCATTGCGGCGGCGCTGCCGGTGTTTCGGCAGCAGGGCTCAGGTCATTTCGTTAACGTCATTTCAACGGCTGGACTCAAGATCGTGCCGATGCAATCGGTTTACGCCGGCACGAAGAACGCCGTGCGCACGATCGCCGAGGGATTGCGACAGGAGGCGGGCGACACGCTGCGCGTGACGGGCATTTCACCGGGCTTCGTCCAGACGGCATTCGCCGAGTCCATGACGAACCCGGAGACCAGACGTCGCACGCTTCAGCGCATGGAGGAGATCGGTCTGCCACCGACATCCATCGCGCGCGCCATCGCCTTTGCCATTGAACAGCCCGATGATGTCGATGTGGGCGACATTGTCATTCGTCCGACTGCGCAAGAGTGACGTTACGCGACCGGTTAGGCGTCGTGGAGCAGCTCTTCGCGCCCGTGTCCGCTCTGTCGAGCGGCTTCGGCTCAGGATCGACTTCGCTGGGGAAGGACCAAAGCCTCCACCTGTCGGTAGTCGAGCTCGACTGGGGTGGCACGGCCGAAGACCGACACCGAAACCCTGAGCCGGTGCTTCTCCTCGTCGATCTCCTCGACGACGCCGTTGAATGAGGCGAACGGGCCGTCTGACACCCTCACATGCTCTCCGATCTCGAACATGACCGATGGCTCCTCTGCTCCTTCGGGGTACCTCCCCAGGCTCGAGCCGCCGTGGTGACGGCCAACCCAGCGCAGATTGGACAGTAGCCCCGGTTGTCATCGTTCTTGGTCGCGGGCCACGAGACAGGCTGCCCACTGCGCGGGCGGCAGAGCGATAGTCCGGCTGCTGCTGCGCGGGGTGTTGCCCGTCGAAATTCAGCGGCAGGGAAGCTTCGCTGGATATACCAAGGGTCTTTGATTTGAAATGGCTCCGGAGGAGGGATTCGAACCCCCGACCCGGCGGTTAACAGCCGCCTGCTCTACCACTGAGCTACTCCGGATCACTTGCAGCGGACGGCGTGGTCACCGTCCGAGAGCGCGGCTTTTTACAGACACCGCCTTGGCTTGCAAGGGGTTTTTGCGCTGCCGCATCCTTGCGCGCGGTGGAGGCCCGAGCCGGAATCGAACCGACATAAAAGGATTTGCAGTCCTCTGCATAGCCATTCTGCCATCGGGCCGGCGCGTTTGGCCTGCGGGGTATAAGGCGTCGCCGTGTCCAGGGTCAAGATATTGAAATAAGGCCTTGTTCGATGTGGCGTTGCTCCCTGTTGGGCACGCGTCTATAACCGCCGCGTCGCAACGCTGCCGCTCGAGTTCCATGCCGACCGACTTCGCTCTTGCCCGCCGCAACATGGTGGATGGCCAGCTACGGCCCAACCAGATCGTGCACCCGGCCTTGCTGGACGCCCTGGCGGCGCTGCCGCGCGAACGCTTCCTGCCCGATGCGCGGGCGGCGCTGGCCTATGCCGACGAGGCGGTGCCCCTGGGCAACGGCCGCTATCTGATGGAACCGACGGCGCTGGCGCGCCTGATCCAGATGGCGCAGCCGGCCGAGACCGACCGCGCCCTGGTGGTCGGCGCCGGGCCCGGCTACGGCGCCGCCGTCCTGGGTCGACTGGTGGCCTCGGTCGTGGCGTTGGAGAGCGATGCGGCCCTGGCGCAGCAGGCCCGCACTCTGCTGTCCGGCCTGGGTGCCGCCACCGTGTCCGTGGTCGAGGGGCCGCTGGCCGCCGGCCACGCCGCCAAGGCGCCCTATGACGTCATCCTCGTCGAGGGGGCAGTGCCCGCCATTCCCGACAGCCTCACCGCGCAGCTTGCGGACGGGGGACGCCTGGTGGCGATCGTGGGCGTGGGAACGCCCGGCTACCCGGGACAGGCGCATCTGGGCCGCAAGGTCGGCGGGGTATTTTCCTCGCGGCCGGTGTTCGATGCCGGCACGCCGCTGCTGCCGGGCTTTACCGTGCCGGCCCGGTTCGTTTTTTAGGCAGAGCACCCGAATTGGACCTGATGGTCGCCGATTGATCGCGGCGCGCCGAATGATGGCGCTACCGTGCCGGCAAACGTCGATGTTAGTATGTGGACAACCATACGCAATCGGCTGGGCACCGGTTCGCGAATCGTTCAGCGAAAAAGGGGACCGCTTTGATACGTTCGCGTACCGGCGTTTATCGGATCGTCCGCCGTCTGGCGCCCGTGCTGCTGGCGACCACCGCGATGGTGCCGCTGGGTGGGGCGCACGGCCAGTCCCTGATCGACGCATTCGTATCGACGTATAATTCCAACCCCGACCTGCTGGGCCAGCGGGCGCGGCTGCGCCAGGTCGACGAGACGGTGAACCAGGCGTTGGCCGGCTGGCGGCCGGTCGTCCGCGGCACCGGTGAGCTCGGCATCAACAAGCAGAACAGCTCGCTGCGCAATCCCCGGGACCAGGAGCTGCAGCCGCGCAGCTACGCGCTCAGCGTCACCCAGCCCTTGTTTCGGGGCGGCAAGACCGTGGCCCAGACGCGCAGCGCCGAAGCCGACGTCCTGGCCGAGCGCGCGGCCCTGATCGACCGTGAGCAGACGGTGCTGCTGGGTACCGTGAGCTCCTACAGCGACGTGGTGCGCGACGATGCCACGGTGCTGCTGCGCCGCAACAACGTGCGGGTGCTGCAGGAGCAGCTGGCCGCCACCAACGCCCGCTTCCGGGTCGGCGAGCTGACCCGCACCGACGTGGCGCAGGCCGAATCGCGCCTGGCGCGCTCGCAGTCGGACCTGACGGCCGCCGAAGCCCAGGCCGCGAACTCGCGGGCGGCGTACCAGCGCGTGGTCGGCGCCCGGCCCGGCCCCAAGCTGCAGGAAGCACCGCTGATGAACACGGTGCCGACGACCGAGGACCAGGCGATCGCCACCGGGCTGGAATATGCACCGCGGGTGATCGCGGCCAAGCACCGGATTACCAGCGCCAACTACGCCATCGACAATGCCATTGGTGACCTGCTGCCCACGGCGCAGGTCGTCGGCACCGTGTCGCGCGCGTTCGATCAGCAGGTCAAGAGCGACCACCTCTTTTCATACTCGCTGCGCGGCCAGGTGACCGTGCCGCTGTACCAGAACGGCGCCGAGCACAGCCGGGTGCGGCAGGCCAAGCAGCTGCACGGCCAGCGCCAGAACGAGCTCGACAGCGCCCGCCGGCAATCGGCCGAGGCAGTCATCCGCGCCTTCCGCACGTTCGAGGCGGCGCGGGCGCGGGTTGAATCGATCAGTGCGCAGCTGCGGGCGGCGCAAGTCGCACTCGACGGCGTGCGCCAGGAAGCCCAGGTTGGCTCGCGCACGACGCTGGACGTCCTTAACGCCGAGCAGGAACTGCTGGACGCTCAGGTACAGCTGGTATCGGCACGGCGCGACATGGTGGTCGGCCATTACACATTGATGAGCGAGATTGGCCAGCTCACCGCCCGTCAGCTCCGCCTGCCGGTGGAGTATTATGACGAGGAGAAGTATTACAGGAATGTGCGCGACTCCTGGTTCGGCCTCGGCAGCAAGTGACCGGACGCGTCCCCCCGGCGCAGGAGCAGGTGTAGTGATGGCCGATAGTAAACCGCAGCAGGATCCGTCGATGGACGATATCCTCTCGTCCATCCGGCGGATTATTCAGGCCGACGAGGGCCGGGTTCCGGACGCAACGGCCAAGGCGGCCGCGGGTAGCGTGCCCGCGAACGGACCATCGCCTCAGGCGGCGAGCCCCATGCAGCGAGCCGACGACGTCCTGCTGTTGACCGATCTGGTCGATGACCCCGACGCCGCGCGCGCGTCGGCACCACCGCCAGCCGCGCCGGTGCGGCCGTTGGCCTCCAACCCGATCTCATCGGCCATGGACCGCCTGGCGCGCGCTGTCGAAGCGGCCAGTCCGCCGGTGGCGCCGGCAGCGGAGCCGCCGCCGGCCGCCGGTAGCTCGGGCGCTACCTTGGAAGATGTGGTCAAGGACGCACTGCGGCCGATGCTGCAGGAGTGGATCGACAAGAACCTGCCGGCACTGGTCGAACGCATCGTCGAGCG
>DATEIF010000326.1:0-6905 GCA_035279205.1 Vineibacter sp. | reverse complement strand
GGGCGATCCGTCGGCGGCGGCGCGGATCCTGGCGCGATCGCCCGATATCGCAACGGACAGTCTTTATGCAGCGGTCGCCGCCGGCAACCTTGATGAATGCCGACGCCGTCTCGCCGCCGATCCGGCGGCCGCCACGCGCCGGGGCGGGCCGCTGGATTGGGAGCCGCTGCTTTATCTCGCCTATGCCCGGCTGCCCGGCGGAGCCGTGCAGGCGCTCGACGTGGCGCGCCTGCTGCTCGATTGCGGCGCTGATCCCAACGCGTCGTTCAACGACGGTTGGGACAATCCGTTCACCGTCCTGACCGGCGTGATCGGCGAGGGGGAGGGTGGCCAGCCGCCGCATCCGCACGCCGTCGCGCTCGTCACCCTGCTGGTCGAGCGAGGCGCTAACCCGTTCGATACGCAGGCGCTCTACAACACGTCGCTGCAGCACGACGACACCACCTGGCTGGATGTCCTGTGGGCGCTATCCGAGCAACGCGGGGCGGTGGCGCCGTGGCGGGCCGTTTCGGACAAGATCGGCGGCCGGGTGCCGCTCGCCGTGCTCGACTATCTGCTGGGCAACGCGGTCGCCAACAACCATCTGCAACGCGCGCAATGGCTGCTGACGCATGGTGCCGATGCCGGTGGCGTGCACGCCTATTCGACGCGCCCGCTGCGCGAACAGGCGCTGGTGGTGGGCAACGTCGCCATGGCCGACCTGCTGGAGCGCCACGGCGCACCCGTGGTGCCGTTGCAGGGCCTGGCGGCGTTCCAGGCGGCCTGCATGCGGCTGGATCGCGACGAAGCCCGGGCGCTGGTGGCACGCGACCCGAGCTACCTGCACCACGCGTCGCTCATGCTGCGGGCTGCGGAGCAGGGGCGGGCGGATGTTGTCGCCCTGCTGCTCGAGCTGGGCATGGATGTCGATATCGCCGACGACACACAGCAGCGCGGACTTCACAACGCGGCCGGCAATGGCGCGATCGAGGTCGCCAGATTGCTGATTGCGCACGGCGCCGACGTCGATCGGCCGACGACGCGATATGGCGGTGCCCTGGGGTTCGCCGGCCATTTCGGGTACCGCGACATGGCTGCGTTCCTGGCGCCGCTCAGCCGCGATGTGCCGGCTCTTGTCTATCTCGGCATGGAGGACCGGCTACGTGCGTTGTTCGCGGCAGAGCCGGCGCTGGTGAATGCCGTGCATCCCAAGTCCGGAGAGACGCCGCTCTTTGCGTTGCCCGACGACGAGGATCAGGCCGTCCGGATGACCGAGTTCCTGATGGCGCAAGGCGCGGATCCCACCATCAGGAACAGCGCAGGTCTGACGGCAGAAAAGGTTGCGCGCAAACGCGGGCTGACCGATGCCGCCGACCTGATGACAGGCAACGAGGACTGAAGGACCTTGCGCGACCAGACTGTCATTCCGAGCGCAGCGAGGGATGACAGTCCGATCGAATCATCGCTACAGCAGGTCGATCCACACGCCGCCGTTGTGGGACATCGTCGCCGTCGTGGACGGATAGAGTACGATCGTGGTCAGCGGCTGATCGATCAGTGCCGGGCCGTCGACCTTGGCGCCAGCGCGCAGGCGTGTGCCGTCGATGACAGGAATAGTTGCCTGGCCACCCAGTTCGCGCATGAACACGGCGCGCGTGCCTTTCGCCGAGCGCCCGCCTGTCTTGTCGCCGCCGACGCCGTGGTCAACCGCTGTCGCCGGCAGCGTGCCAATCGCCGCGACCGTCCATTCGGTGAACTCGATGGGATCGGTGCTGGTCACGAAATAGAGCTTCTGGTGCTGGCGGTGAAAGATCGCGGCCAGAGTTTCCAGTGCGCCGGCATCGCGAATCTGCGCCATGTCGAAGTCCAGCGAGATCTGCCAGACTTGGCCGCGGTAGCGTGCCTCGACCGAGAACTGGATCGCGCGCGCCGCTGCAGCCACGTTCATCCGCTCGAGATAGCGCTCGGCCTGCGCCTTCAGATCGGCCAGGGTGGCGTTGACCTTGTCGTAGTCGAACATATCGGTGGCGGTCGCCGCACTCATCGAGAATGTCGACTTGATGTCGCTGACCAGGATGCCGAAGGCGCTCAGCACGCCCGCCACCGGCGGCACGAACACGCGGCGGATGCCCAGCTCGCGCGCCATCGGCACCACGTGCAGGCCGGCTGCGGCGCCGCCTGCCACCATCACGTATTCGCGCGGGTCGATGCCCTGGCGGATGGTGATGTCCTCGATCGCCGCCACCATGTTCTGTTCGACCGTGAGTCCGATCAGGCCAGCGGCTTCCTCGATCGACAGGTTCAGTCGATCGGCAACATGGTTCCTGATCGCCGCCTGCGCCTTGTCGCGCGCCAGGGTCATGGTGCCGCCGGCGAAGTTGTCGGCATCGAGAAAGCCGCGCGCCAGGTTGGCGTCGGTCACCGTCGGTCGCGTGCCGCCGCGGTTGTAGCAGGCCGGGCCCGGCACCGACTTGGCGCTCTCGGGCCCGACATGGATGAAGCCGCCGGCGTCGACGCGCGCGATGCTGCCGCCACCGGCGCCGATGGTCTTGATCGCCACCGAGGCGACGCCGAAGACGTGGCCGTCGATCACGCCTTCACGGTGCATCGGGATTTGCCCGTCGTTGATGATGCTGATGTCGAAGCTGGTGCCGCCCATATCGATGACGATGGCGTTGCACGTCTCCACCGCGTCGGCGCGCAGCGTGCTGCGCGCGGCCTCCGGTGCCGCCGAGGGGCCCGACAGGCAGAGATTGATCGGCCGGTCGATGACTTCGGCCACGTCGGTCTGTCCGCCGGACGAGGTGACCAAGGTCAGCACGCCGCCCAGTCCGGCCTGGCGCAGCCGCCCTTCGAGCTCGTTCACCGTGCGGCGCACCAGTGGCTTCAGCGACGCATCGATGGCGGTGGCCGACGTGCGGCGATACTCGCGCAAGGTCGGGCTGGTGCGGTGGCTCAGGCTGTAGGGAATGGTGGGCCAGTGCCGGTCCAGCAGCTCGCCGATGCGCATCTCGTGCTGCGGGTTGGCGATCGACCACAGCAGGGCGACGGCGATGGCCTCAATCTCCTGTGCCTTGAGCCGCTCAATGGCCGCCAGCACGCTTTTCTCGTCGAGCGCCGTCTCGATGCCACCCTCGGCGTTGATCCGCTCGACGACACCCACGGTCAGATGCCGTGGGATGAACGGGGCGGGATAGTCGATGGCGATATTGTAAGTGTCCTGCTTGCCGCCCTCGCGAATCAGCAGCGTATCGCGGAAGCCCGTCGTGCAGATCAGGCCGGTGCGGGCGTAGGTGCCTTCCAGGATTGCGTTGGTCGCGGCCGTGGTGCCGCACGTGAACTTGGCGCAATCCGCCAGCAGCGCCTTGCGGGTGAGCCCGAGATCCGCCGCGACCAGCTCGACGCCGTCGAGGATGCCATCGACGATGCGGCCCGGCGTGGTCGGCGCCTTGTAGGTGCGTACGCGGCCGCTGGTGTCCTGCAGGACGACGTCGGTGAAGGTGCCGCCGACATCGACAGCAATCTGGAAACTCATACTGCGGTTCCTTCGCGCATGTGGCTGCGCCGCGCGCTCGTCGCGGCCTCATCGACGGTGATGTCCCGCCCGCCGTCGGCGAAGACGACGCCATAGATCTCCCGTGCCCGCCTTGCCGACACGCGGCCGGCGAGGAAGCCCGCCAGCACCGCCGCCGGATCACGGTCCAGCGGATCGCCGAAACCACCGCCACCGCATCCCTCCGATAACAGCCGCTCGCCGGGCTGCAGCGTCTCGTCGGCGGAAATCGGCAGCGCCACGTGTTCGCCGGCCGCCGTCACACGGCTGATCAGCATCGGGGCGCCGGCATGGCCGCCGCGGACTCCCGCCGGCGGATGCTGTCGCGACGCCGACGTCATCATGAAGCGTACCGGCGCCTGGCGCGGGCGAATGATGCAATGCGCGCCGGGCGCGCCTTCCCACTGGCCGGCGCCGCCGGAGTCCTCGCGGACTTCCAGGGTCTCGACAATGACCGGCTGCTGCTGCTCGACCACCTCGACGCTGGACTGCCAGAGAATGCCCTGCGAGGCGCCGCTGCCATAGGTCAGCCAGCCGTCATGACCATGCAGGGCCGGGCCGCCCCAGTAGCCCATGATCACCTGGTTGACGAACGGCGCGCCGCCGCGGCGGTGATCGGCACCGCTCACCACCGAGCACGAGCCCGGCAGCCCGATGGTGCCGTAGGCGGTGCCCAGATCGTCGCGCAGGTCGGCGAACATCGACTGGATGTGCGGGATCAGCGCGTGGCAGAGGTTGGTCGTCGCGGCCGAGGTGGCGGCGGGGAAGCGCGGCGTGCCAATCGCGGCGCCTTCGCGCAGCAGCAGCTTGACGCGTCGGAACGAGCCGGTGCAGCGCGGTACGTCGGGGCCCAGCACGTTCAGCACCGCCGTCATGCACGCCGCCGTGGTCGTGGCCTGGGTCATGTTGATGCCCAGCGGCAGGTTGTCGATGTTGTCGCGCAGATCGACCGTGACCATGCCGGCATCGGGATCGACCTCCAGCGTGGCGCGGATCGGGATGCCGTCGGGATAGAGCTCGGTCTCGGAGTCGTACATCGATTCCTTGCTGACCTTGCCCTTGGGCAGGGCGCGGATGGCCTGATCGGCCATGCGCTCGGCATAGTCCTGGAACGCGTCGACGAAGCCGCGAACGGTATCGGCGCCGTACTTGTCGCATAGCGCCGCCAGCCGCGCTTCGCCCGTGCGCACGGCGGCCAGCACGGCAAGGTAATCGCCGTAGAACTGCTCGGGCACGCGGATGTTGGCCTTGCAGATGTCGATGACCTCGGGGACGTCCTTGTAGTCCTTCTGGATGCGCACGCAGGGCAGCATCAGCCCTTCTTCGTAGACATCGCGCGAGCGCGGGCCGTAGGTCGTCGGCGTCGGGAAACCCATGTCGCCCAGATGAGCGCGCGCGATCACATAAAAGGCGATCGCGTCGTCGATGAACACCGGCGCGCAGACGGTGAAATCGGCGCAATGCGTGTTGCCGAGATAGCCGCTGTTGTTGACGAAGCAGTCGCCCTTCTGGATGTCGTTGCCGAACTTGGCGGCGATGGTGCGGGGAATGAGGTCGATGGCGCCGACATGCACCGGGATGCCCTGGGCCAGGCTGATGGACTGGAACTTGCTGTCCGTCAGGCTGCACGAGAAATCCATCGCCGTGTTCAGAACGCCCGAGCGTCCCGATTTGAACAGCGCATTAATCATCTCTCCGATGATGGCTTCGAACCGCCGTCGGAGAACGACCATCGTGAATATGTCCATGGATCCACTCTTGGATGACGAAGCGCGTTGCAGCACGGCTGTCTCCCGATAATCCGGCTGCCGCAGCATATCTTGATTTGTTGTCTTTGCACTGCGCTGCGTGTCGGCGCGATTAGTATGTTTTTATGACGATCATCAGGCTTGGTTATGCGCACCCGTCTTTGCCGAGATGCCGGATGACGATGCTGTCGAGGCCCATCAAGACAATAAAGCCCGGTGATGCCGCGACTAAAAAATCATTATGACATGATCGGCAAAAAACACCGCTAGAAGCTTTCTAGGGGATCCCAAGCATTCCCGTGCGGCCACCACGATACGACGTGGGCATCAAGCAGCAACGATCAAGGGATGATCATGACCATCATGCTCAGACGGCTTCTGCTGGCGATGTTTGTCACAGCGGCGGCGAGCCCGGCCGTCGCCCAGGAGGATCTGGCGATCGGCGGCATCTCGACGCTGTCCGGCGGCGCCACTGATTGGGGCATCGCCACGCAACGCGGCATCCAGCTGGCGATCGACGAAGTCAACGACCGCGGTGGCCTCAAGGTCGGTGGCAAGGTCTACAAGCCGCGTCTGATCATGTACGACGATCAATATTCCGGGCAGGGCGGCGCGACGGCGGCGACGCGCCTGGTCAACGCCGACAAGGTCAAGTTCATTGTCGGTCCGCTGGCGACCGCGGCGATCCTGGGCATGCTGCCGATCACAACGCCGTCGAAGGTGCTGGCGATGACATCGGGCTTCTCGCCCAAGGTCCTGTCGCCGGACCGGCCGTACAACTATCGCATGGCGCTCACGACCAAGGAGTTCGCGCCGCCGATCGTGGCCTGGCTCAAGAAGACATTCCCCGCCGCCAAGAAAGTCGCGATCATCGGGCCCACCGATGCGACCGGACAGCAGGTCGTGCAGATCCTGACCGAGGCCTACAAGGCCGGCGGCTTCGACGTGGCCTTCGTCGAGAAGTTCGAGCGCGGCACGGCCGATTTCGCGCCGCTGCTGACGCGGATGATGGTGCAGGGCGTCGACATCCTCGATCTCGACTCCAACGTGCCGGCGGACTCCGGCCTGCTGATGAAGCAGGCGCGCCAGCTCGGCTTCACCGGCCAGATCGTGCAGCTCGGCGGCCCCTCGATCGAGGAGAACGTCGCCATCGCCGGCGTGCACGCCGAGAACTTCATCTCGCTCGACTTCTTCGATCCCACCACCGATGCCGGCAAGGCGTTCCTGACGGCCTATCGCAAGAAATACAGCGGCACGATGAGCCCGTGGGCGCCGCTGGTGTACAATGGCACCAACATCATCTTCGAAGGGATGCGGCGCGCCGGCTCGCTCGACGTCGATGCGGTGAAGGCCCAGTTTCCCAAGATGGGCGACTACGAGACGCTTTTCGGGCCAGTCAAATGGGGCGGCAAGGAAGCCTACGGCATCGACCATCAGCTGATGATCAATTTCCTGATCAAGCAGGTCAAGAACGGCAAGGCCGAGATCGTGGCGCGAGTTTCCGCCAACTGAACCCTTTGTCGTCCTGAGCGCAGCGAAGGACCTGTTGAGCCGTCGATGCGCACGGACGGCGAAAACAGGGGCACCTGCGCCATCGAGAGGCCCGTGCGGTTGGACCGTACAAC
>DATEIF010000325.1:0-15582 GCA_035279205.1 Vineibacter sp. | reverse complement strand
CGTGCCGTGGAAGGACGACCTGGTCACCCATCCGCCGGTGATTGAGAATGGCCATCTGCTGGTGCCGACGCGGCCCGGCTGGGGCGCCGACGTCAACGAAGACGCAATCAAAGCGCATCCGGTGAAGTCTTAACCTCTCGCGCAAGCGGGAGAGGTCGACGGGCGCGTCAGCGCCCGGCGGGTGAGGGTCTCAGAACTCGGCGCCTCGTCCTTAACCCCTCACCTTCCCATCGCGCTGCGCGCGATGGGCCCCTTCCTCTCCCGCTCGCGGGAGAGGAGATGAAGTCTACTTGCTTAAAGTTACCAGTGCCGCTATAGTAGAAAAACTCTGTCCATACATAGACTAAAGTCAATTTTCTAAGTAAACGATTGCAAAGCATCCTCCAGGAACGCTCTGCCGTCGTCTCCGACATCACATGTCCAAGGAGGCGAAGATGGCTGTTGGCTTCGAATTCGCGACGGGCTGGGACATCTTCAAGCTCAAGCACGGGATGAATATCCCCGCGGGCGGCCTCAAGAACGAGGTCGACCTGAAGGCTTGCACGGAATCGTATCCGAAGGCGGCCGTGGTCCGCGGCGGCCTGGGCTGGAAGATGACCGTCGATGGCACGGAGATCGAGTACGTCGTCGACGAGGTCGCGGAAAGCAAGGCCGGCGAGACCCAGCTCACGTTCGTGATGGCCGACCTGAAGGCCTTCGTCCGCATGATGAACGCACGCAACGTGAACCGTTTCGTGACCGCCGCCGACTTCCCGAAGGACACGTTCCGGGCGCCGAACGATCGGTTCGTCATCCACATCAAGAACGAGCTTCGCTTCAAGGACGTCGAAGCCATACCACAGGTGACTGGCGGTGTCCGGCTGGCCCGGGTACGCAAGCTGTGGCGCCTGCTGGCCGATCCGAAATCGCAGGCGGCCAAGCAATTCTTCGCCGAGACACCCGGCGGCACGCCGATCTATTCCAGCATGGTCAACAAGGTGACCCTGAACTGGCGGGCCATCAAGGACTCCAAGTGGAAGGACCACGCACCCAGCGCCAAGATGCGCGGGCTGGTCACGCTGATTGCGACCTACCTCCTGCGCGGATACTCGCCAGAGAAGCACGGTGTCGGCGCCGTGAAGTATCTGTTCGTCCTGATGTCACGCACGAAATTCAGTGCGCTCTTCAACGACCTGCCGAGCGAGGAGCGCAACCACTACAAGACCGCCCAGGCGGACTGGATCGATTTCATCTGCAAGGATGTCATGTCGCAGATCGCGGGCATGCCGCCGACCGGCATCGATCCGGATGGGCTGCTGATCGAGCGCAGGATCACCGACCGCGGCAATCTCAAGGCGCCGGTCGAACTGCCGATCACCCGCAGGGCCTGGCTGGCCGGCATGCTCAAGGACGAGGATCTTCTCAGCGCCGCAGCCCACCCGCTGGGTGGCGACGACGACGCGACGTGGCACGACAGCAACCCCGAGCTGGGGCACCGGTTGCGCGGCCTCGCCGGGCTGGGCGACAAGATGGATGCCGTCCAGTATGGCGGCCGGCAAAACAAGGCCGCCATCATCGAGTTCCGCGCCCGCCAGGCAGCCCTGCCGTACAAGGTCTGGGACGACTACGCGTTCCGGATGCATCGCTTCTTCACCGAGATCAACGAAGGCGAACGCCACGGCCTGATCGATCTCGGCGCGCCCGCCCTGGCGTAAGGTCGAGCCCGCTTCATCTATCCCGCAAGCGGGAGAAGCCTGCTCTGAGTGCATCAGCAGGATCCACGGGCGGCCGCTTCGCGTGCGGCAAAGGAAATGAGGCGTGCGAGCTTCCGACAACGGAAGCATCGAGGCAATTTTAGTTCTGAAATCGGATGTGTGTGCGGAGTGTGTGCGGCTGGCGACAAGTCGTCGTGTAGACTGCACCGCGTGTGAAGGCGATTAACGCACCCAATGAAGAATTGGCCCCCTTCATGCTTGACACATGTGGCGCCTTCATAGTTTCTTGGTAGAAATACTTTCCAATATATAAACTATCAGTTTATTTATTTCGGGCGCTTAGAGCGATCCCTGTGGCGATGACGTCGCCCATACCCGCCTGCCGATATCACTCGCCGACATCAATGTCTGATCCGTATCGGTGATTACTGTCGAGTGGAGGTGGAAATGGCTGTCGGCTTCGAATTTGCAACAGGCTGGCAAATCTACAGGCTCAGGAACAATGCCAGCATCGACGATGTCCGGTCCGACGCTGACCTGCCGAACTGCACGGAGCTGTTTCCAAAGGCAGCTGTGCTTCGCGGCGGAATGGACTGGAGCCTGACGGTTGACGGCACGGAGATCGAATACGTCGTCAAGGAGGTCGCGGAGAGCGAAGCCGGAGCAAACCACCTGGTGTTCGTGATGGCCGACCTGGAGCGCTTCGTGCGCATGATGAACAACCGGAAGAAAACCATCATGTCGGCGGCGGATTTTCCGGCTGGGACATTCCCGGTTCAGAACAGCCGCTTCGTCATTTACATCCCAAACCGGATACTGAACAAAACAGTCGACGCCGTACCGCAGGTCACCAGCGGCATCCGACTGCGGCGAGTGCTGACGCTGTTCAGCGTGCTGGGAAATCGAGATTCAAGGGCGGCGAAGCAGCTCCTGACGCAAGGGGGCAACGCGCCGTACTACTCGAACGTAGTCAGACACGTGACGCTGGACTGGAACGGGGTGAGAGACTCGAATTGGCCGACCCACGTGCCCAGTGGCAAGCTTCGTGGACTGGTTACGCTCATTGCGACTTATCTCGCGCGAGGGTTCTCGCCGAACAGGAATCTACAGGGCGCCGTCAAGTACGTGTTCATGCTGATGTCGCGCACGAGTTTCAGCAAGCTCTTCGACACTCTCCCGCATGAAGAACGGAACCACTACAGAGGCGCCCCAGGCGACTGGGTGCAATTCATCTGCAGGGAGGTGATGTCGAAGGTGCCCGTGCCCGGCATGCCCGCCAATGGCCTCGATCCGAACGGGCTGGTGATCGAGCAGCGGATAACCGACCGGAGTCAACTCGATCAACCAGTCGACATCCCGATCACGCGCAGGGACTGGCTGAGGGGCATGCTCGAGGGCACCGACCTGCTGAGCGCCGAGGCGCATCCGCTCGGTGGAGCAGACAATGACATTTGGGAGGACAGCAACAGGGAACTGGGACACCGGCTGCGCGGCCTCGCGGGGCTCGGCGAAAAGATGGATACGATCCACTATCACAACCATGCATCCAAGGGCGCCATCATCGAATTCCGGGCCGCACAGGAAAAGCTGCCTTTCTCGAGGTGGGGTGACTACGCCCTACGGATGCACCGCTTTTTTACCGACATCAACGAAGGCGACCGCCACGGCGTGATTGATCTCGCCGCACCGGACCTGGCGTAGGGTTTCACCTCTCCCGCAAGCGGAGAGGTCGACACGCGCGCAGCGCGTGGCGGGTGAGGGGATACACACTCGGCGCTGAGGTCTTAACCCCTCACCTTCCCGTCGTGCTACGCACGATGGGCCCTTTCCTCTCACGCTCGCGGGAGAGGAAAGCTACTCCGCCGCCGCCTTCTTGGCGGCGTTGGCCTTGGTCTGCATCGGACCCATCAGGCCGGACGGATCGACCAGCGTGCCATGCGCCAGCATGTTGTGCGCGTGCGCCAGGTGATGCAGTGCGAACGAGGTCTGCATCGCCGTACGCCGGCCCTGCGCGTCCTGCGCCGCGTTCACCGCCTCCTTCACCAGCTTCAGCGCGAACAGCGGCTTCTTGGCGATGCGCTCGGCCATCGCCAAGGTGAACCCCTCCAGCTCGGCGCGCGGCACGACATGGTTCACCATGCCCAGCCGGTGCGCCTCGCTCGCCTCGAGCCAGTCGGCGGTGAACAGGAACTCCTTGGCCTTGCGCACTCCCAGCTCCCAGGGGTGCATGAAGAACTCGGCGCCGCCCACGCCCATGGCCACGGTCTGGTCGAGGAACTGCGTGTCCTGCGATGCGATCACGATGTCGCACGGCCACATCAGCATCAGGCCGCCGGCAATCACCTTGCCATGCACGGCCGCGATGGTGGGCTTGGGGATATTGCGCCAGCGCTCGCAGAAGCCGATGTAGACTTCTTTCTCGCGCGCGAACTGCGCCTCGGCACCCGGCTTGCCGAAGCCGCTCCAGGTCTCGACCGTCCGATACTGGCGCATGGCGCCATGCCCGTCGCGCTCGCGCAGGTCGTGGCCCGACGAGAAGTGCGGACCGTTGGCGGCGACGATGATCACCTTGATCTCGTCGTCCTGGGCCGCGCGGTCCATGGCGTCGTTGAACGCATACAGGAACGCTGTGTCCTGCGCGTTGCGCGTCTCCGGCCGATTCAGCACCAGGCGCGCCACATGCGGCGCCGGTGTTTCATACAGGATCGGCGTGTCAGTCGTCGTCATGGCGTGCTTCCTCCTTGATGGCTTGTGTCGCCCGTCGCGCCCGAGCGCGGAGCGCATTCAACGCGGTGATGGTGATTCGGCTCGACCGGCGGACGCGCCGGCGTCGACCGGCAGAACGACGCCGGTCAGCCAGCGCGCCGCGTCGCTGGCCAGGTAGACGACGGCATGGCCGACGTCCCAGCCCTCGCCCTCGATCTGCAGCATCGAGCGCAGCTTGCGCGCCTCGCGCAATTCCGGCGGCATACCGCGCGCATAGACCATCGGTGTGTAGACCATCCCCGGTGCGATGCAGTTCACGCGGATGTTCTCGCGGCCGTGGTGCGCGGCCATGGCGCGCGTCATCTGCACGACCGCACCTTTCGAGGTCGGATACAGCAGGTGCGGATGGCCACCCTGCAGGCCAGCCACGGACGCGATATTGATGATCGAGCCGCCGCCCGCCTTGCGCATTTCGGGGATGGCGTATTTCGCCATCAAGACCATCGACGTCACGTTCACCCGCATCGCCTGATCCCACGCGGCGATGTCGACATCGACCGCGGTGCCCGGCGGACCGCCGATGCCGACATTGTTCAGCAGGATGTCCAGGCGTCCCCAGGCCGCGACCGCCGCCGCGACGGCGGCTTCGCACGCGGCCGGGTCGGTGACGTCAGCCAGTCGCGCGATGCCGACACCGCCCTCGTCCACGATCATCCGCGCGGTGCGGTCGACCCATTCCTTCACCGTATCCAGCAGCATGACCTTGGCGCCGGACCGCGCCATCAGGATCGCTGCCGCGCGGCCATTGCCGATCCCGTCGGCGCGCGATCCGGCGCCGGTGACGATCGCCACCTTGCCGGCCAGGCGGCTGTCCTTCACGACGTCGTTCATCGGCCCCTCGTTGTCGTGGCGGTCGTGATGCCATGGTGTATCACGCAATACCGCGACGTCACGCGGGCGATGCCCTGTCGTCTCACTATGCGGGTCAGGCGCTGCTGGAGCCGATCATGGCGATGGCCTCGATCTCCACCAGCGTGTCCGGTGTCGCCAGCGCCCGGATCTCAACCAGGGTGCTGGCCGGGAAGTCGCCAGTGAAGAACTCGCGCCGCGCCTGCCACACTTTGGTGTTGTTGCGGATGTTCACGACAAAGATCGTGACCTTCACGACGTCGTTCATCTGGCCGCCCGCCGCCTCGACGAGATCCTTGATCTTGCCGAAGATGATCTTCGACTGCTCGTACTCGTCGGCACCCTCGATCTTCTCGCCGACACGCGCGGTCATGCCGGACACGAACACCATGTCGCCCACGCGCAGGCAGTTGGACCACCGCTCCGGCGGCGGCTCGGCGACTTTGGGGCTGATCACACGCGTGCGTTTTGCCATGGTTCCCTCCTCTTTGGATTGCGAGACTAGACGCCGTCTTCCCGCTGCCTGTCCATAGGCAGCAGCAGACTGTGACAGCGGCGGCCATCGGAGTAGGCGTGATGCCCAAGACCAAGGACGGCCTTCCCATCCTGGCGTTCGCGTCGGCCGCGGACTGGGAGGCGTGGCTCGAGGCACAGCCCATGACGTCATCGGGCCTGTGGCTGAAGCTGGCGAAGAAGGAGGCCGGCATCGACAGCGTGTCGCAGCCGGAGGCGGTCGAGGGCGCACTGTGCTTCGGCTGGATCGATGGCCAGGGCCAGAGTCTCGATGCGCGGTACTGGCTGCAGCGCTTCACGCCACGCAAGGCGCGCAGCAAATGGTCGCAGAAGAACCGCACCAAGGCTCTTGCGCTGATCAAGCAGGGCCGCATGCGCCCGTCGGGACTGGCTGAGGTCGAGCGTGCCAAGGCCGACGGCCGCTGGGACGCCGCCTATCCCTCGCCCAGCAAGGCGACGGTGCCCGACGACCTGCAGCGCGCGCTCGACCGCGTGCCCAAGGCACGGCGCATGTTCGAGACGCTCGACGGCGCCAACCGGTACGCAATCCTGCATCGCGTGCACGATGCGAAGAAAGCCGAGACGCGCGCCGGGCGCATCGAGAAATATGTCGCGATGCTGGCGCGCGGTGAGACCATCCATCCGCCGCGGCGCCCGCGGGCCAAGGAGTAGGTCATGCTGAAAGTGTGGGGACGACGCAGCTCCTTCAATGTCCAGAAGGTGCTGTGGCTGGTGGGTGAGCTGGGGCTGGCGCACGAGCATATTCCTGCCGGCGGCGACTTCGGCCGGCTGGACGAGCCGGCGTTCCGCATGCTCAACCCGCACGAGCGCGTGCCGGTGATCGAGGACGGCGACCTTGCGGTCTGGGAATCGCAGGCGATCCTGCGCTATCTCGCGGCCCGCTACGGCCGCGGACGGTTCTGGTCCGATGATCCGGCCGAGCGCTCGCAGGTCGACCGCTGGATGGACTGGTCGCAGACCGCCCTGCAGCCCGACTTCCTCAATGGCGTGTTCTGGGGTTACTACCGCACGCCCGAGGCGCAGCGCAACGCGACGGCCATCGCCAAGAGCATCGCCCGCTGCGCTGCGCATTTCCGCCGGCTCGATTCAGTGCTCGCGACCCGGCCGTTCCTCTGCGGCGATCAGCTGTCGCTGGCCGACATCCCCGCCGGCACGTCGCTCTACCGCTATTTCGAGCTGGATCTGGAGATCGAGCGCCCCGACGTCCCCCATGTCGTGGCGTGGTATCAACGCCTGCAGGAGCGGCCCGCCTATCGCGAACACGTCATGGTCCCGTTCGGCGAGCTGCGCGGACGCTTGGACTACTGATGTTGAAACCCACGCACGGTGGCATATACAGACGCTGGGGGCGCGCCACTCTGTGGCGCGTCATGTGCTGCCAGCAACGAAGACGCGCGACGGAGTCGCGCGCCCCCAGCGTGTGATCGAACCGCCTTGCACGTTCGGTCGGTGAAGGCAGCGCTGGCGACGAATGGAACCGTGCCGCTCCAGCAGCGCTCGTGATCAGGCGCTATCGGCGATCGTCCCTGCCGGCGCTCGAGATCTGCTGGGCCTTTCGGCGCTGGATCCTGAAGTACACCACCACCGCGATCGCGAGCGCCAGGACGCCGAGCCACAGGAGCTCGGTCGTGCCATCACCGCCATCGGGTGAGAAACCAAAGAGCCGTTCGATAAAGTCCATCGCCTGTCTCCTTGCGCTTCCGACAAAAGACGCGTGTTAACCGGTCACCACGTGCTCGACGCGGACCTTGGCCAGCGCGGCGTTGAAT
Organism: Vineibacter sp.; assembly: GCA_035279205.1. Classification (GTDB taxonomy): domain Bacteria; phylum Pseudomonadota; class Alphaproteobacteria; order Reyranellales; family Reyranellaceae; genus Vineibacter. The sequence goes on along the minus strand of DATEIF010000325.1, from coordinate 7,970 downwards.
TGCGCGATGTCTCCCTTCACCAGCGCGTCGAACTTGGCGATCTGGGCGTCGACCTTGTCCATCACATCCCGCGAGACGGCACGCGTCTGGCTGGTCGGGGCGGCATCGGCGGTCGTCGCCATGGCGACCATGTCGAGCAGGGTGTCGTTGAGGCCTGCCGGGTTGCGCAGGATGTCGCGCGCGGACTTGCGCTCGGGATCAACCAGCACGCGCTCGATGGCCGACAGCCGCCGGATGATCGCGGCGGCGCGCGTCTTGGCCGTGCGTTGGGTCTTGCCGGCGCGGCCGGCGGCCGCCTCGATCTGTCGGCGTGCCCGGCGCAGCCGGTTGACGGTGGTGTTGAGCTTCGACAGCGACGCCATCAGCGCCCGGTGCAGGTCGAACTGGGCGGCGTAGTCAGCCGTCGTCGTGCCAAGGCGCGGGTCCTTGACCACGGAGAATGTCGCCTGCTGGCTCTTGCCGTCGACAGAAAGCTCGACGCCGTACGTACCGGGCACAGCAGCCGGCCCGGACGGATTCTCAGGTTCGGGCACCAGCGGCTTGAGGCGTGGCGGCGCCAGCGCCGGGTCGAGCTTTTCCGGTCCGGGATACCGGAAGTCCCAGACGAAACGGTTCAGCCCTGCCTTGGTGCCGGGCCGGCGCGCCGCGGGCGCGTCCTTGTCGTCACTGGCGAAGGCCGCGATCTTGCGTCCACCCGCCTCACGGAAGGTGAGAACGACGGGCCCGGCCGCGTCCTCGGCGAGCCAGTACCAGACGATCGCGCCCTGCGGCGGATTCTCGCCGACGTCGAGGTGTTCGCGCACCTTCGTTCCGTCGGGCCGCTCGACCGCCATCGTGCTGCCGTCGATGCCGAATGCCGGGCCGTAAGCAATGCCGCCGGGCACATTGGCGCCGGCGCTGCCGCGCACGTTGCCGCCGGCGCTCCAGTGCAGCTTGCTGCGGATAGCCGTCCGCGGCGGAAACAGGCGCGTGCCGGCGCCGGCATCCAGACTCCGCAGCGCCGTCACATCGTCGAGAATCCAAAACGAACGGCCATGCGTAGCCGCCACCAGGTCAGTGTCCTTGAGCTTCAGGTCGTAGATCGGCACCACGGGCAGGCCGCCGCTCATGCGAACCCAATGCTTGCCATCATCGAGAGTGAAGAAGATGCCCGACTCCGTGCCGACATAGAGCAGACCCTGGCGTACCGGATCGGCACGCACGACGCGTGTGATCTCGTCGCGCGGCAGGTCACCGTTGATCGCCGTCCAACTCTCGCCCGAGTCGGTGCTTCGAAACAGGTACGGCTCGTAGTCAGCCAGCTTGTAGCGCGTGGCGGCGAGATAGATCGTGTCGGGATCGTGCGGCGACAGCTCGATGCCGCCGATATAGGCCAGTTCCGGCAAGGCCTTCGGCGTGACGTTGCGCCACGACTTGCCGTCATCGCGCGTGACATGCACCAGGCCGTCATCGGTCGAGGCCCAGATCTCGCCGCGCCGATGCGGTGACTCCACGACGCAGGCACACGTCGCATGAACCTCGGCGCCGGCACTTTCGCCCGTGATGTCGCCGCCGGAAGCGCCCTGGCGCGAGCGGTCGTTGAGGCTGAGGTCGGGCGAGATCTTCTGCCAGCTCATGCCTTCGTCGCGGCTGCGGAACACGCAGTTGCCGCCGACATAGAGCGTGCCGGCATCATGCGACGAGAAAACGATCGGGAACGTCCACGCAAAGCGGTACTTGAGATCCTTCGGCGGGATGCCGGTCGACTCCTCGGGCCACACGTTGACAAGCTGGATCTGGCGCGTGCGGTGATCGTAGCGCTGCAGCGCGCCGTTACCGCCTGGGCTGGAGCCGATGGCACCGATATAGACGATATTGTGGTCCCGGGGATTGACCGCGATGAACCCGCTCTCGCCGGTGCCCGGATACGCGCAGTCGGCCAGGGTGATGACGCCCCACTCCGAGGCACTGGGTACCGCGATCGACGTGTTGTCCTGCTGCGTGCCGTAGACGCGGTAGGGGTACTGGTTGTCGACGTCGATGCGATAGAACTGCGCGGTCTTCTGGTTATAGATCGTCGACCACGTGGCGCCGCCATTGAACGAGACATGGGCGCCGCCGTCATTGCCCTCGATCATGCGGTCGCTGTCGTTGGGATCGATCCACAGATCGTGATTGTCGCCGTGGCGCGTCGTGACCTCGCTGAAGCTCGTGCCGCCGTCGGTCGATTTCCACATCTGCAGATTGGTGACATAGACAGTGTCGGCATGGCCGGTGTCGGCAAAGACATGGGTGTAGTACCAGGGCCGGTGCATCAGGTCGCGATTGGCCGAGACCTGCGTCCAGCGCGCGCCATGGTCGTCGGAGCGGTAAAGGCCGGTCTTGTCCCCCTCGGCTTCGATCAGCGCCCAGACACGGCCGGCGCGCGCCGGCGATACCGACACGCCGATCTTGCCCAGCATGCCGTCGGGCAGGCCCGGGTGGTGCGAGATCTCCTGCCAGGTGTCGCCGCCATCAGTGCTGCGGAACAGGCCGCTGCCGGGACCACCGCTGGAGATGTTCCAGAAGTTGCGCCGCGCCTCCCAGATCGCGGCGAACAGCACGCGCGGATTGTTGCGATCGATCGACAGGTCGATCGCACCGGCCACGTCGCTGCGATGGAGGATCCGCTCCCAGGTCTTGCCGCCGTTCCTGGAGCGGTACACGCCACGCTCGCCGTTGGGGCCGAAGATGTCGCCCAGCGCCGCGACATAGACCAGATCAGGATCCTGCGGGTGCACGCAGATGCGGCCGATGAACTTGCTGTCCCGCAGGCCGATGTGGCTCCAGGTGCGGCCGGCATCGGTCGACCGGTACATGCCGTCGCCGTACGACACATCGATGCGGATCGCCGTTTCGCCGGTGCCGGCATAGATCACGTTCGGATCCGACGGTGCCACGGCGATCGCGCCGACGGCGGCGCTGCCCATGAAGCCGTCCGACACGCAGCGCCAGAAGACGCCGCCGTCGACCGTCTTCCAGATGCCGCCGGCGCAGGCGCCGAAATAGAACACCATGCGGTTCACGGGATCGCCGGCAACGGCAACGACGCGGCCGCCACGCGATGGACCAATGCAACGCCACTTCAGGGCGTCCAGACCCGCGATCGCGGGCGCGCTTGTCTTCTGTGCCATGGGGAGGAGTGCCGATCCGCAGACAAGGACGGCACAGACGGTAGGCCAGACGCGTGCAGCAATGCAACCGATGCAACCGCGCTCATGTTGCGGTGCAATGAAAGCAGGTGCGCGGTCAGCGCAGGCGCCTACACCATCAAATGCTTGCGCACCTGCTCCGACGTCAGCGATGCCGCCGGACCCGACAGCACCACCTCGCCGCGGTCCATGACGCTGATGTGATCGGCCAAGGCCTGTGCAAAGTCGAGGTACTGCTCGACCAATAGAATGGCCATGTCGCCGCGGTCGGCCAGCATGCGGATCACGCGCTCGATGTCCTTGATGATCGAGGGCTGGATGCCTTCGGTCGGCTCGTCGAGCACCAGCAGCTTGGGCCGCGTCACCAGCGCACGCGCGATGGCGAGCTGCTGCTGCTGGCCGCCCGACAGATCGCCGCCGCGCCGGTGCAGCATGTCCTGCAGCACGGGAAAAAGCGTGAAGATCTCGTCCGGGATATGGCGCAGCTCGCGTGCTAACGGCGCGAAGCCGGTCTGCAGGTTCTCCAGCACCGTCAGCCGCGGGAAGATCTCGCGGCCCTGCGGCACCAGCGCCAGCCCACGGCGTGCGCGCTCGTGTGGCTTCAGCGCCGCGATATCCTGTCCTTGCCACAGGATCTTGCCGCCGCGAATCGCCTGCAGCCCGAAGATGGCACGCAGCAGCGACGTCTTGCCCACGCCGTTGCGGCCCAGCACGCAGCAGATCTTGCCCGCCTCGGCCGCGACGCTGACTGAGCGCAGCGCGTGCGAAGCGCCATAGAACAGGTCGATCTTTTCGACGCTCAGCATGATTGACCCTCAACCCTCCCCCAACGCAGTTGGGGGAGGTGGCCGAAGGCCGGAGGGGGAGCAGACGTGGTCTCAATCACTAAGATCACCACAGCTCCCCTCCGCCCCTTCGCGGCACCTCCCCAGCAAAGCTGGGGAGGAAAAACGTCTCACCGCCCCAGATACACGTCGACCACGCGCTGATCCTTCTGCACGTGATCGAGCGAGCCTTCGGCCAGTACCGAGCCTTCGTGCAGCACGGTGACGCGCACACCCAGCTCGCGCACGAACTGCATGTCGTGCTCGACCACCACCAGGGTGTGGCTGCCGGCGAGATCCTTGAACAGCTTCGCGGTCTGCTCGGTCTCGATGTCGGTCATGCCGGCGACAGGCTCGTCGAGCAGCAGCAGTTGCGGCTCGGCCAGCAGCAGCATGCCGATCTCCAGCCACTGCTTCTGGCCGTGGCTGAGCGCACCCGCCAGCTTGGCCTTGCGATCGCCCAGGCCGACCAGCGCCAGCATGTCGTCGATCTTGCGCACGGCCGAGCCGTCGAGCCGTGCCATCAGCGTAGCGAAGGTGCCGCGGCTGGTGCGCAGCGACAGTTCCAGATTCTCGAACACCGTGAGGTTCTCGAACACCGTGGGCTTCTGGAACTTGCGGCCGATGCCGAGATTGGCGACGCCCGCCTCATCGAGCCGCGTGAGATCGATGCGATCGCCGAACTGAACGCGGCCACTGTCCGGGCGCGTCTTGCCGGTGATCACGTCCATCATCGTGGTCTTGCCCGCACCGTTGGGGCCGATCACGGTGCGCATCTCGCCCTTGCCGATCGCCAGCGACAGCGTGTTGAGCGCCTTGAAGCCGTCGAAGCTGACGGTGACGTCCTCGAGGTAGAGCAAGGTGTCGCCCTGCGCCGTATCGGCGATGGGATCAGGCAAGGCCGTCGTCATGTCGCCTCCACCGGCCGCGCGGCCACGGCGGTCGCGCGCGATGCAGCACGCCGCGCCTGCCAGTCGCGCACAATGCCCAGCACGCCGTGGGGCAGGAACAAGGTGACGACGATGAACAACGCCCCGAGAAAGAAGAGCCAGACCTCCGGCATCGCGCCGGTCAGCCAGGTCTTGGCGGCGTTGACGATGAAAGCGCCGAGAATGGCGCCGATCAGGCTGCCGCGGCCGCCGACCGCGACCCAGATCGCGATCTCGATCGAATTGGCAGGCGAGAACTCGCCGGGGTTGATGATGCCGACCTGCGGCACGTAGAGCGCGCCGGCCACGCCCGAGATCATCGCCGCCACCACGAACACGAAGAGCTTGATGCCGGTCGGCGAGTAGCCGAGGAAGCGCACCCGGCTTTCGGCATCGCGCAACGCCAGGCACACGCGCCCCAGCTTCGAGGCAACGATCCAGCGGCACAGCAGGAACGACAGGCCCAACCCCACCGCCGAGGCGATCAGCAGGCCGACGCGGGTGGTGGGCGACTGCACCTGGAAGCCCAGCAGATCCTTGAAGTCGGTCAGCCCGTTGTTGCCGCCGAAGCCCATGTTGTTGCGGAAGAAGGCCAGCATCAGCGCGAACGTCATCGCCTGCGTGATGATGGAGAGATAGACGCCGGTGACGCGCGAGCGGAAGGCAAGCCACCCCAGCACGAAGGCGAGTGCCGCCGGTACCAGTATGATCATGAGGGCGGCGAACCAGAACATGTCGAAGCCGTGCCAGTACCAGGGCAGCTCCTTCCAGTTCAGGAACACCATGAAATCGGGCAGCACGGGATTCTTGTAGACGCCGCGATCGCCGATCTGGCGCATCAGGTACATGCCCATGCAGTAGCCGCCCAGCGCGAAGAAGGCGCCCTGCCCCAGGCTGAGGATGCCGGCGTAGCCCCAGATCAGGTCCATCGCGACGGCGAGCATGGCGTAGCAGCAGTACTTGCCGATCAGCGGCACCAGATAGTCGGGCAGGTGCAGCGCCGAGCCCGGCGTCATCATCTGGTTGGCCACCGGCAGCAGCACGATCAGCACGAAGCCCACGGCCAGGAACACCGCCCAGCCACCGGGCGTCAGCAGGCTTCCCTGGGAGCGCGGGCCTCCGGCCCGCTCATGCCAAGCGAAAGCAAGCTTTCGCCTTGATGCGGGCGAGACGCCCGCGCTCCCAGGAAGTTCACCCTTGCCCATGTCACGACTCCACGAAGCGGCCCTTGAGCGCGAAGAGGCCGCGCGGGCGCCACTGGATGAAGAGGATGATGAACACCAGCACCGCGACCTTGCCCAGCACGGCGCCGGCGAACGGCTCGAGGATCTTGTTGATCACGCCCAGCGACAGCGACGCCACCAGGGTACCCAGCAGGTTGCCGACGCCGCCGAACACCACGACCAGGAAGCTGTCGACGATGTAGATCTGGCCGAGGTTGGGGCTGACGTTGCCGATCTGGCTCAACGCCACGCCGGCCATGCCGGCAAGCCCCGAGCCCAGGCCGAAGGTGAGCGCATCGACGCGCGCTGTGGGGATGCCCATCGCGGCCGCCATGTCGCGGTTCTGGGTAACCGCACGCATATGCAGGCCGAAGCTGGTGCGACGCAGGATCAGCGCGATGATGCCCAGTATCAGCAAGCAGAAGGCGATGATGTAGAGCCGGTTCCAGGCGACGAAGAAGCCGCCCATCAGGTCGAAACCGCCTGTCATCCACGCCGGATTGGCGACTTCCTTGTTCTGCGCATCGAAGATCGAGCGCACCGCCTGCTGCAGCACCAGGCTGATGCCCCAGGTCGCCAGCATGGTCTCCAGCGGGCGACCGTAGAGATGGCGGATCACGCCGCGCTCCAGCAGCACCCCGACGGCGCCCGACACCAGGAAGGCGATCGGCAGCGATAGCACGAGGTAGAAGCCGACCAAGTCCGCCGGCAGCAGCGCGCGGCACACCTGCTGCACGGTGTAGGCGGTGTAGGCACCCAGCATGATCATCTCGCCGTGCGCCATGTTGATGACGCCCATCACACCGAAGGTAATGGCGAGCCCCACCGCGGCCAGCAGCAGCACCGAGCCCAGGCTGATGCCCTGGAACACGTTCTCGAGGACGCCGACCATCGCCAGCCGGCGCTCGATCGAGGACAGCGCTGTCTCGGCTGCCTTCAGGACTTCCGGCGGCGCACCCTTGTCGTTGCGCAGCCCGGCCAGCAGGTTGCGCACAGACGGATCCGCCGTTGCGGCCAGCGACTCGATCGCCTTCACCCGGTCGGCGACCGATCCGGCATTGACCTGCGTCGCCGCCAGGCTGAAGCGGATGGCGGCCAGCACCTCGGGGTCCTTCTCGCTCTTGGCCGCGCGCTCCAGCGCCGCCGCCGTCTCCGGCGTCGGGTTGGAGAAGGCAGCCTTGGCGGCAGCCAGCCGCGTGGCGCGATCGTCGCTGAACAGCGACAGCTTGGAGAGCGACGCCGAGATCACGCCGCGCAGACGGTTGTTGACGCGCACCTTGTCGACGTCGGCGGCCGGCAGCTCGCCCAGGCCCTTGCCGCTGGCGGCGTCGAAATAGCGGCTCCCGTCCTGGATCAGCGCCGCGCCATCAGACTTGCGCGCAAAGAGCATACCGTCCGACAGCGCCTTCAGCGCCGGCACCGCGCGGCCGTTACCCAGGTCGCCGAGCTTCTCGGCCGCCTGCAGCTTCTCGCCGAAATCGTCGGCGGCCAGCTTGCGCACCCAGTCCTCGAAGGTCTGGGCATGCGCGGGCGACGCGACGGCGGACAGCACCAACAGCAATGCCGCTGCTATGACCCTCAGACGCGACATGACGGCTCCGAACTCTTCCCTCCCCCACACGGTGGGGGAGGTGGCCGCAGGTTGGAGGGGGACCCGACGAGATCTCGGCAACTGAGACCACGTCGGCTCCCCTCCGCCCCTTCGGGGCACCTCCCCACTGATGTGGGGAGGACACACCACCTACTGCGAGAACTTTGGCTTCTCGCAGTTGCCGCAGACCCAGGGATAGGTCCAGTCGGCGGTGAGCTTGGCGCTCTCGGGGA
>DATEIF010000324.1:0-18722 GCA_035279205.1 Vineibacter sp. | reverse complement strand
CGGTGCCTTCGCCAACGGGACGCTGGGCGCCGACCACTGGATCGGCGAGATCGAGCAGATCGCACTGTAGCGGCGGTCACGGACCTGCGGCTGGAGGGGATGCTGTGTCCCTCCAGCCAACCAGGTGGGTCATGGCGAATGCCGGCGGGAGTACATCTTTAGAATGTTGCCTCTCACCGAAACGCCTTGTCGCCATGGCCCACCTGACTGCAAACGCGTGACGAATGCTGATGGAACTCCATCGGGTCGCGGGTTCGATCCCCGCCGGGCCGCAAGGTCCGTAGCTCAGTGGTAGAGCAGAGGCCTTAATAAGGTCAGGTTTCATCGATACTTGTCGTCACACGTCGACATAGGGGCGAATGCCGGCGGGATTACATGGTTTGAGCGCCTGCGCGAGCAGGAGGCGATGGTTCGATCCCATCCGGGTCTCGACAGCGGCCCGAAGCTCGGAAGACATCCCGCCATCCGTCGTCGCCACCTGGGGCAACACCCGTTCGATTGAGCGAAAGAAGGAAGAAGATCATGTCGACCAACTACGAAATGCTCGGCGGGGCAACCGCGACGCCGGTGAAGATGTGGACGCGCGGCGTGCCGGTGGAAGCCGAAGCGCGCGACCAGCTGCGCAACATCGCCAACCTGCCGTTCATCCATAGCCACGTGGCGGTGATGCCGGATGTCCATCTCGGCAAGGGCGCGACCGTGGGTTCGGTGATCCCGACCCGGGGCGCGATCGTGCCGGCGGCCGTGGGTGTCGATATCGGCTGCGGCATGTGCGCGGTCCAGCTCAGCCTGGGCGCGAGCGACCTGCCGGACACGCTGCGCGACGTGCGGATGGCGATCGAGGCGGCCGTGCCGGTGGGCGCGGCGTCGCACAAGGACGTGCCGCGGGCGGTCGAGAACCTGTGGTTTTCGACCCTGAAGGACCGGTACTTCGCGATCGAGCGCAAGCATCCGGACTTCGCGCCCAAGCAGTCGGGTGCGTTCCAGATCGGCACGCTGGGCGGCGGCAACCACTTCATCGAGCTGTGCCTCGACGAGGCGGAGCGCGTGTGGGTGATGCTGCATTCGGGGTCGCGCAACATCGGCAACCGGATCGGCAGCTACTTCATCACCCAGGCGCGCGAGGAACTGCAGCGGCAGGACGTGCACCTGCCGGACCGCAACCTGTCCTATTTCGTCGAAGGCTCGACGCTGTTCAACGACTACGTCGAAGCCGTCGGCTGGGCACAGGACTACGCGAAGGCCAACCGCGCGATGATGCTCAAGGCGACCTTGGCCGCGCTCGAGCCGCATCTGCCGGCCTTCACGCTGACGCAGAAGGCGATCAACTGTCACCACAACTACGTGGAGCAGGAGACGCATTTCGGCGAGCGCGTGTGGGTGACCCGAAAGGGTGCGGTGCGTGCCGGTGACGGCGACCTCGGGATCATTCCGGGCTCGATGGGGACGCGCTCCTACATCGTGCGCGGCAAGGGCAACCCGGAGTCGTTCTGCTCGTGCTCGCACGGCGCCGGACGGGCCATGTCGCGTACGGCGGCGAAGAAGCGGTTCACGCTGGAAGACCATGCGGCCGCAACCGCGGGGATCGAATGCCGCAAGGACGAAGGCGTCATCGACGAGACGCCGGCGGCCTACAAGGACATCGACTCCGTGATGGCGGCCCAGGCCGACCTGGTGGACATCGTGCACACGCTGCGACAGGTCGTGTGCGTCAAGGGATAGAAGACCAGGACCACGTGGTCCGGGCGGCCCGCCTCCGGCAGGAGCGGGTCGCCCGCGATCCCGTGCGCGTCCGGTCGGGGAAGAGGACCATGATCACGATCGATGGAACGTACGGCGAGGGCGGCGGACAGATCCTGCGCTCGGCGCTGACCCTTGCCCTGGTGACGGGCAAGCCGTTCCGGATCGACAACATCCGCGGCGGCCGCGCCAAGCCGGGATTGCTGCGCCAGCACCTTACCTGCGTTCAGGCGGCTGCCCGCATCGGCGATGCGACGGTGGACGGTGCGGCGCTCGGCTCGACGACCCTGCTGTTCCAGCCCAAGGCCGTCAGCGGCGGCGACTATACGTTCAGCATCGGTTCCGCCGGCTCGACGACACTGGTGTTGCAGACCGTGCTGTTGCCGCTGGCGCTGGCGGGTGCGGTCTCGCAGGTGGTCCTGGGCGGCGGTACGCACAACCAGAGCGCACCGCCCTTCGACTTCCTGCAGCACGCCTTCCTGCCGCTGCTGCGCCGGATGGGCTTCGTGGCGTCAGCAAAGTTGCGGCGCGCCGGTTTCTACCCGGCCGGCGGCGGCGAGATCGAGGTATCGATCTTTCCGCCCGATACGCTGCGTCCGCTGGTCCTGGAGGAGCGCGGTAGCCGCACCGGCCAGCGTGCCGACGCGGTGGTCGCCAACCTGCCGTGGGACATCGCCAAGCGCGAGGTCGCCACGATCGGCCAGATGCTCAACTGGAGCGCGGAGGACCTGCACGCACGCAGCGATGCGCAGGCGCGCGGACCGGGCAATGTCGTGCTGATCACCTTGGAGCACGAGAACGTCACTGAAGTCATCACCGCCTTCGGTCAGCTCGGGAAGACGGCGGAACAGGTGGCATCGGAGGCAGCGCAGGAAGCCAAGCGCTATCTCGCGACGCCGGCGCCGGTCGGGCCGCACCTCGCCGACCAGCTCCTGCTGCCGATGACGCTCGCAGCCGGCGGCCGTTTCGTGACGACGCCCCTGACGCCGCACGCCACGACCAACATCGCCGTCATCCGGCAGTTCCTCGACGTGGCGATCACGGTGACGCCGGCGGGAGACGGGCTCTATGCCGTGACGGTGCCGGGCGCGAGATAGCGTCGCCCCTCTCCGCCCACCCAGTGGGCGGAGAGGGTTTCCATAGCGATTCCACTTCGATGAATCTCGCTCTAAGGTGCCGGCCGTTTGTTGCACCAGCCCGAGTATCGTCATGGACATCGCCCGCCTGCGCGCCGAGACACCCGGCTGCGCCAAGGTCAATCACCTGAACAGCGCCGGCGCGAGCCTCCCGACGCAGCGTACGCTCGATGCCACGCTCGATCACTTGCGCCTGGAGGCCGACATCGGCGGCTACGAGGCGGCGGACCGCGCGCATGACCGCATCGAGGCGTTCTATTCGTCGGTGGCGACACTGATCGGCGCGCAGCCGGACGAGATCGCCTTCATCGAGAACGCCACCCGCGCCTGGGACATGGCGTTCTATTCGCTACCGTTCGCGCCCGGCGATCGCATCCTGACGTGCCGCAGCGAATATTCGTCGAACTACATCTCCTACCTGCAGGTCGCGCGCAAAACCGGTGTCGAGATCGTGCCGGTGCCGGACGACGCGCACGGGCAGATCGACGTGAATGCGCTGGCCGGCCTGATCGACAACCGGGTCAAGCTGATCTCGATCAGCCACGTGCCGACGCAGGGCGGCCTGGTGAATCCGGCCATCGCGGTCGGCACGGTGGCCCGCGCGGCCGGCGTGCCTTACCTGCTCGACGCCTGCCAGTCGGTGGGACAGATGCCGGTCGATGTCGAGGCCATCGGCTGCGACTTCCTGTCGGCGACCGGCCGCAAATATCTGCGCGGCCCGCGCGGCACCGGGTTCCTCTATGCGCGGCGCAAGACCACGGCGCACCTGGAGCCGATCTTTCTCGACAACCATGCGGCTCGCTGGACCGGGGCCACGACATATGACGTGCGCTCCGATGCGCGACGGTTCGAGAACTGGGAGCGCTACTATGGCGGCATCCTCGGACTGGCAGCCGCCGTGGACCAGGCGACGACGCTGGGCCTGGAGGCCATCTGGACGCGGGTCCAGGCCTTGGGCGCAGGGTTGCGGGAACGCCTCGCACGCCTCCCCGGCATCACGTTGACGGACCTCGGCGAAGTGAAGTGCGGCATCGTCACCTTCGCCGTGGCGGGAGCCAACCACGACGCGATCCGCGCCGCGCTGCGCGCCCGGGATATTAATGTATCGATTTCGACCAAATATTCCTCGCGGCTGGATATGGACGGCCGCGGGCTAGATACGGTGATCCGCGCATCGGTGCACATCTATAACACCGAAGACGAGCTGGATCGGCTCGTGACGGCGCTGCAGGAGGTGCGCCGGGCGGCGGCTTGACGCCCCCGGCGAGGCTTTGCAAAGCAGCCTTCTTCCGGTAGACAGCGCCCGGCCGTCAGGCTCGACGGTTTCCGGATAGCTGCTTGCCATGATCTTGTTTCCCGCCATCGATCTGAAGGACGGCAAGTGCGTGCGCCTTTTGCGTGGCGACATGCAGAAGGCGACGATTTTCGACGTCGCGCCGGCGGACCAGGCGAAGCGCTTCGTTGATGCGGGCTGTGAATGGCTGCATCTGGTCGACCTCAACGGCGCGGTGGAGGGCCGGCCGGTCAATCGCGACGCGGTGGTATCGATCCTGGAAGCCGTCGGCGACCTGCCGGTCCAGCTCGGCGGCGGCATCCGCAACATCGAAACCGTGGCGCTGTGGCTGGAAGCGGGCGTACGTCGCGTGATCCTGGGCACGGTCGCCGTCAAGGACCCCGGACTGGTGAAGGACGCCTGCCGTCAGTGGCCCGGACGCATCGCGGTCGCCATCGACGCCCGCGACGGATTGGTGGCCGTCGACGGCTGGACCAAGCAGTCGACCGTCAAGGCGCTCGACCTGGCGCTGAAGTTCGAGGATGCTGGCGTCGCTGCCATCATCTACACCGACATCAATCGCGACGGCGCCATGGGCGGCGTCAATGTCGACCAGACCGTGACACTGGCACTGCATCTGACGACGCCGGTGATTGCCTCCGGCGGCGTTGCCACGCTGGACGACCTGCGCGAACTGAAACAGCACGAGAGCACGGGCATTGTCGGCGTCGTGGCCGGCCGCGCGCTGTATGACGGCCGCATGGGCCTGACCGACGCCCTGAAGGTGATGAAGGGCTAATTCCTCTCAGTTCGCCGGCGTCATCGCACCTTGCATGACGACCGGGCCGGTCGGCAGCCCGGTCGGCGAGCCGCCTGCCGGTTCGACAGACACGGCGAAGCGCTGGCGAAGCTGGTCAGGCGTGAGCTGGCGCAGATCCAGGCGAATGGTGCGCACCTGGTCCATCAGGCCCACGGCGACTGGCGCCGGCCTCGCCGTGGATATCGACCACAGCTGCAGGGATCGGCCCTGCGGGATCGCCATCTCCAGCGGAATCAATGTCACGCGACCATCGGCGTAGGCATGCATGACGGCCCCGGGCCGGCCGGCGTCCGTCGTCAGCACGGCAACAAAAGCCGGCTGATCCGGCGGTGCCGGTCGAAGTCCGACCAGCACGACAAAAGCCGCGGCCGCGGCGACAGCCGCCGCCGACAGTCCACGCCAGAACGCGAGGCTGTCCCAGACCTGCGAGAGGAATCCCGGTGGCGCGGGGCGCGCGCGAGCCGACGCGCCTGCGGCCGAAGGCAAGGCCAGACCCGACGCAATGCGCGTCCACAGCGCCTCGCCTGGCTGCTGCGGCGACGCCGTCAGGTCGAGATCCGCCAGCCGGGTTCGCCAGGCGGCAATCGCGGCGGCGAAGGTGGCGTCACTGGCAATGCGACGCTCGGCCTCGACGGCCTCGGCACCGCTCAACAGGCCCAGCACATATTCGGCGGCCAGCGCATCACGATCGTCGTCGCGGTCGGTCATCCCAGACACTCCCGCAACGCCAGCGCGCCGCGCCGGATCCACGACTTCACCGTACCCAGCGGTACGCCCTCGCGGGCCGCCAATTCGGTGTGGCTGAGCCCGTGCACGTAAGTGAGCACGATCAGCTTGCGCGCCCGTTCCTCCAGATGTTCGAGACAGCGACGCAGACTGCTGGAGTCCGACAGTTTTGTGACAATGTCGTCGGAGCTCTCCTCGCTGACCGTCGCGGCCGGATCGCCATCGGCGTCGAGTTCAAGCCGCTTCTCATCGCGCAGGATGCTGATGGCGCGATGCCGCACGATGGCATAGATCCAGGTGCGCCCGGCGCCGCGGTCGGCATCGAAACTGGCCGCCCGCCGCCAGATCTGCACAAACGAATCCTGCACCACTTCCTCAGCCAAGGCGCGGCGGCGCACGATCCGTTGCGCAACGCCGATCATCCGCGGCGCCTCGCGCTCAAAAATCGCGCGCAGCGCCGCCGCGTCGCCGGCAGCACAGCGACGCAGGGCCTCCTCCACGTCCAGATCGGCGGCCTGCTTCATGAGTCCCCAGTCCACTCGGCCACGCCGCACCGCCCGGCCAGCCGGGTAGGTGATCGACGATGGCATCATGACGGCCCTCATGCGTGCGGACAATTCACCTTCGCATAGACTTGTCCGCGCGCCTCGGATGCGTCTGCAGGAATACGTTTTCGTGATCGGTTTTGGATGCATCCGCCCTGTCGCGGCGCGGCGTAGCCGGCTGGACCGCCCGGGCGCCGACCTCCGTCGCCCGCCGGATCCAGAGGGAGACGACGATGCGATTCGCGACATTCCTGGCCGCGGCGGTTGCCGCGGGGCTGCTGCCGGCTGCCGCTCACGCCGCCACGGTCGTGGCGCTGACAGGCGATTCGGCACTGGCAGTCATCGATACCGACGCCCTGAAGGTAAGCCGCACCGTGACCGTCACCGGGGCCGGCGGCCAGCTGGTCGGTATCGACGTGCGACCCGCCGACGGCGCGCTCTACGGGCTGGTTGCCGACGGCACCGTGGTGACGATCGACTGGACGACCGGCACCACCACGCGCAAGTCCAAGCTGGAGAAAATGCCGGCCGCCGGATCCACGGTAACGGTGGACTTCAATCCGGTGGCCGACCGCCTGCGCGTCATCGGCAGCGACGGCAGCAACCTGCGCGCCAACGTCGATGATGGCAAGGTCATCACCGACGGCACGCTGAAATTCGCCGATGCCGATGCCGGCAAGGGCAAGACGCCCAAGGTCGTGGCCGGTGCCTACACCAACGCCGTCAAGGGCGCGACGCAGACCACGCTCTATGACATCGACTCGACAACGGCCGCACTTGTCAAACAGGCGCCGCCCAACGACGGCGTGCTGGGCACCGTGGGTGGCCTCGGCATGGTCGTGACCGCTGTCGCCTTTGACATCGGCCCCGACGGCAAAGGTGGCGAGGTCGGCTGGCTGCTGGCCGATGGCGCACTGCACAGCGTCGACCTCGGCTCCGGCAAGACCACCAAGGTCGGGGCGGTGGCCGGCGTCCAGGCGGCGCGCGACATCGCCATCATCCCGGCGAAGTAACGTCCGCTCTCCGCACCGTCACGGCACGGAGACGAAATGACGCTTGTATTGTGCCCGCGGTGCGGATAGCACCGCGGGCATGCTGAAGGTGCGCATCATCCCCTGCCTGGACGTGCACGCCGGCCGCGTGGTCAAGGGCGTCAATTTCGTCGACCTGGTCGATGCCGGCGACCCGGTCGAGCAAGCCCGTGTCTACGATGCCGCCGGTGCCGACGAACTGACGTTTCTCGACATCACCGCCAGCCACGAGGACCGCGCCACCCTGCTCGATGTCGTGGCGCGCACCGCCGAGCAGTGCTTCATGCCGCTGACGGTCGGCGGTGGGGTGCGCACGGTCGAGGATATCCGCACCCTGTTGCTGGCCGGCGCCGACAAAGTGTCGATCAACTCCGCTGCCGTGGCGCGACCGGAGTTCGTCAAGGACGCCGCCGAGAAGTACGGCGACCAGTGCATCGTGGTCGCCATCGACGCCAAGCAGACCAGTCCTGGCCGCTGGGAGGTTTTCACCCACGGCGGACGCCGTCCAACCGGGCTCGATGCTATCGCGTGGGCCAAGCGCATGACCGACAGCGGCGCCGGCGAGATCCTGCTGACGTCGATGGACCGCGACGGCACCAAGGCCGGCTTCGACCTGGACCTGACGCGGGCCGTGAGCGACGCGGTGCCGGTGCCCGTCATCGCCTCGGGTGGAGTCGGTACACTCGATCATCTCGTCGATGGTGTCGTGAAGGGTCACGCCAGCGCCGTGCTGGCGGCGTCGATCTTCCACTTCGGCACCTTCACCATCGCGCAGGCGAAAGCGCACCTGGCGAAATGTGGCGTCGCCGTTCGTCAAAATACAAACTTGTTCGAAAGTTTACAAAAGTAGCGTACAATTCCTTTTTGGGAAGGCATCGCACAAGAACCGACCATGTCAGGTCGGCGCGTCTCCCCCGACGCGGACATGCGGACAAATGGCGAAACGACAGAAGCAGAAAAAGAAAGCCGCCAAAACCAGGAAGGGCGCCACGAAGGACCGGCATGAGCTCGCGTCCTATGAGTCGCTGCACATGGTGGACCGGCTGTACGCCACGATCGAAAGCCGCAAAGGCGCCGATCCGGCGACATCCTATACCGCCCGCCTGATGGCGCGCGGCCAGGAGAAGCTGGCGCAAAAGCTGGGCGAGGAAGCCACCGAAGCGGTCATCGAGGCGATCAAGGGCGACGCCGACAAGCTCATCCTCGAAAGCGCCGACCTGCTTTATCACCTGCTGGCACTGTGGGCGACGCTGGGCATCAAGCCGACCCAGGTGTGGGCGGAACTGGCCCGCCGAGAGGGTATTTCCGGGCTCACGGAGAAATCCAACCGCAAGTCCGGGACACGCGATGAGGGATCGGGTATCTGATGACGGATCGATGACGTCCGATACCTGAATGCTGCCCGCCGCCATCCTGTTCGATCTCGACGACACCATCATCCAAGCCTACGCCAAGCCCGACGAAGCCTGGCAACGGCTGCTGTCGCGTTTTGGCGCCGAGCTGGGCGATGCCGACATGCTGGCGCGCATCCGTCGTGCCATCCTGGATGAAGGGCGCACCTTCTGGGGCGACCCCGCCAATGCAGCCCGCTGGCGGCTGGATATCGCAGCGGCACGGCGTCTGGTCGTGCGCGGCGCGTTCGCCCGGCTGCGCCAATCCAACGACGTGCTCGCCGACCGCATTGGCGATGCGTTCACCGAGATGCGACACCAGGAGTACAAACTGTTTCCCGACGCCCACGACACGCTGGACCAGCTCCGTGCGATGGGTGTCCGACTGGCGCTGGTAACCAACGGACCGGCCCACACCCAGCGGGCCAAGGTCGCGCGGTTCGATCTCGAGCGGCGTTTCGATCACATCCAGATCGAGGGCGAGTTCGGCAAAGGCAAGCCCGAACCGGAAGTCTACGCCCACGTGATGGATCGACTTGGTGTGCAGGCCCGCGAATGCTGGATGATCGGCGACAACGTCGAGTGGGAGGTCATCGCGCCGCAGCGGCTGGGCATGCGCGGTATCTGGTACGATCCGCACGGCATCGGGCTGCCGACGGACTCGACCGTTCGCCCTGATCGGATCATCGCGCGGCTGGGCGAGCTTCTGGAGTAGGCGAAGAAATGCCTGGGCAGATGGGCGTGACAGAAACGACAGAAAAACCGAATGGCCTTGATCGCAACGATTTAACCCCCTTTGTTGCACTGACAGAAAAACGACAGAAAGCGACAGAAAATCGCGACGGGTTCCTCTTCAGCCGACACGACAAGGCACGCGAAGGATGACCTCGATCGGTGTTGTGCGCCATCTGGGGGCCGCCGCGACCGACCGCAAGCGGTACAAAAATAAACATTCCAGCGCCGCGCTTTCGGCGCTTCTACCGCTTCACGACCTCGACCCGGCGGTTGCGGGCGCGGCCGGCGTCTGTGTCGTTGGTCGACAGCGGCGCCAGGTCGGCGATTCCCGCCGATGACAGCCGAGTCCGGTCGGCACCCGCACGGGTCACCAGGTCGGTGACGACGGCCTGCGCGCGCTGCTCGGACAGATTCCGGTTGGTGGTAAAATCACCCGTGTTGTCGGTATGGCCGACGATCAGCAGCTTCAGATCCGCATCATCCTTCATCAGCTTGGCAAGCTCGTCGATCGAGGATCGAGATTCGGCGGTGAGCTTGGCGCTGCCGGAGTCGAACTGGATGCCGTAGAGCGCGATGCTGCCGCTGGCCGACAATTCGCGCCCGATATCCGCGGCCGCGACCGGGCCGGTGGCAGGCGCCGTCGTTCCCGCCGCGCAGCGCCCCGACTCGCTGTCCGGTTTCTTGGTCGCGACGGCCGCCTGGCATTGGCTCAGCTGATCGCGCAGCGCCGCGGCGGTCTTCTCGGCGTCGCTGCGAGCAGCCGCCACGGCCTGCTCGGCCTCGGCCCTGAGCGCCGCGATGCGCCCGCTGCTTGCCGTCCCTGCCGCTGTCTCCGCCTCGACCTTGGCGGCCGCGATGGCCTTGTTGGCGTCGGCCTGGGCCGCGACCAGCTTGCGCTCGGCCTCCTCGCGCGCCGCCGCCACGGCACGATCGGCCTCTGCCTTGGCTGCCACTGCAGCCGCCGCGGCGCGCTCAATTTCGCCGCGCGCCGCGGCGAGAGCGCTGTCCGCCGCGTCCCGGGCGGCGGAGACACGCGCCAGCTCGGCTTTGGCGGCGTCGCCTACCGATGTTCCCGGCGCCGTCCATATGGCCAAGGCGGCGCCAATGATGGCGAGCACGGCCAAGGCTGCTCCCATGGATCGACTCATCTGATGACCTCCCCGATGCGGGCCACCGCCATCATCGCGGCGTTCACTCTATCGGCAGAAGGCCGGTCACTTCTTTTGACCGCCCGCCAGCGCCGCCAGGTTCTGCCAGAACATCTGCTGCACTTGTTGCATCTGCTCGACGCCCTGCATCGAGGCCGGCAGCCATGTCTTGAAGATCTCCGATGGATCCATGGCGTTCAGGCTCGATTTCATGCGCTGCTCGATCTCGGCCAGGATGCGATCCTGCATCGGCTTGAGGTCCGGCAGCCCGAAGAAAGCCCGTGCTTCCTCCGGCGTGCAGTCGATCTCAACATTGACTTTCATGCGCGCCTCCCGTCGGCGGCAGATTAGGCGACGCTCGTCAGGGACGCCAGTCTCGGCGCCGCACGCCAGGCGGCTGGCAGGCCGCCCCTGCCGTGCTATGCCGGGATCCTGCAACTTCCCGGATCAGATGCCATGACTCTTTCCTGGCTCGCGCCCAATCCTCGTGCCGATCGCGCCCGCCCCTATGGACCGGCCCAGCAGCGTGTCGTCACCCATGTCGGCGTCGATGTGCTGGCGGCCGGGATGGGCCGCTGTCCGGCGCATCGGGTCACGCCTCTCTACGGGCTCCCCGCCCTGGCCACCCGGCTTGGATTGGGCTCCGTCAGCGCCAAGGACGAAGCGCAGCGCTTTGGCTTCGGCGCCTTCAAGGCACTGGGTGGCGTCAACGCGATCTACAGGTATCTGGTCAACGTCGTGGCCGCCACGGGCCACCCGGCGCCTGACTTCGACGCGCTGATGGCTGGGAAACAGCGCGACATCACCGGCGACATCGTCTTCACCACGGCCAGCTCGGGCAACCACGGCCGGTCGGTGGCCGCCGGCGCCAAGCTGTTCGGCTATCGCTGCGTCATTTTCCTGCCGGCATTCGCCAGCGCCGAAAAGGAAGCGGCGATCCGCCAGCGCGGTGCCGAGATCGTCCGCGTCGACGGCGACTATGAGGCGGCGGTGGCACGCTGCCGGGACGTTGCCGCGGCGAACGGTTGGGTCGTGGTCTCCGACACGTCGTGGGACGGCTACGACAAGATCCCGGGCGACGTCATGCGTGGCTACAGCGTGCTGGCTTTCGAGGCATTGCAGCAGTTCCGCCAGTCCACCGGCGCGGCCGCACCGACCCATGTGTTTGTGCAGGCCGGTGTCGGCGGCCTGGCGGCGGCCGTGATCGGGTATCTCTGGCAGACGCTCGCGGCGGCGCGCCCGACCTTCGTGGTGGTCGAGCCTGCCAGCGCCGACTGCTGGTTCCAGAGCAACGCGGCAGGCAGACCGGCCCTGGCCAGCGGCGATGCAACGACCGCGATGGGCGGCCTTGCCTGCCGCGAGATCTCGCCGATGACCTGGCCCGTGGTCGGTGACGGCACCGACTGGTTCATGACCATCCCCGAGTCAGCGGTCGCACCGGCCATGCGACAACTGGCACGACCGGAACCCGGCGATCCGGTGATCGTTGCCGGTCCGTCGGGCTGCTCGGGCATGGCGGCCCTGCTGCGCGTGACCGCCGAGCCAGCGGCCCGGTCGATGCTGGGCCTCGATACGACATCGCGGGTGATGCTGATCAACAGCGAGAACGCCAACGGCGAGCCCGCACTGTTCGAGCAGGCCACCGATTTGACCGTCGCCGATGCCACAACCGCGATGACCAACGCGTCACCCTAGGGAGCCCGCGATGAGCACCATCGATGGCCGCAACCGGCTGGCCGACGAGACCAGCCCGTACCTGCTGCAGCACGCGGACAATCCAGTGCATTGGTGGCCGTGGGGTGAAGCGGCGCTGGCCGAGGCCAAACGGCGCGACATGCCGATCTTGCTGTCGGTGGGTTATGCCGCGTGCCACTGGTGCCACGTGATGGCGCACGAGAGCTTCGAGACCGACGATGTGGCGGCCGTGATGAACGCGCTGTTCATCAACATCAAGGTCGATCGCGAAGAGCGTCCGGACATCGATGCGATCTATCAGCAGGCGCTGGCGCTTCTGGGCGAGCACGGCGGCTGGCCACTCACCATGTTCTGCACCCCTGATGGCGAACCGTTCTGGGGCGGCACTTATTTTCCGCAGCCGGCCCAGTATGGCCGACCGGCGTTCATCGACATCCTGCGCAGCGTCGCCGGCGCCTATCGCGACAAGAAGGACGCGATCGAACAGAACCGCACGGCGCTGCTGACGGGCCTTCGCGAGCGGGCGCGCAGCCGTGCTGCCGATGTCCCGCCGGGAACCGTGGCCCTGCCGCTGTCGCTCTTCAGCCAGATCGCAGCGCAGCTGGCACGCGCGGTCGATCCGGTCTGGGGCGGTGTCGGCCAGGCACCGAAATTCCCCAACACGCCCGTCTTCGAGCGGCTGTGGCGCAGCTGGCTCGCCGGCGGCAGGAGCGAGCCAGGCCTGTTCGACGCCGTGACGGTGACGCTGGATCGCATGTGCCAGGGCGGCATCTACGATCACCTCGGCGGCGGCTTCGCACGCTATGCCACCGACACCGAATGGAAGATCCCGCATTTCGAGAAGATGCTGTACGACAATGCGCAGCTGATCGATCTGCTGGTGCTGATCTGGCAGGAGACGAAGAGCCCGCTCTATCGCACGCGCATCATCGAGACCTGCGACTGGGTCTTGCGCGAGATGATCGCGGCCAACGGTGCCTTCGCCGCGACCTACGACGCCGACAGCGAGGGCGAGGAAGGCAAGTTCTATGTCTGGCGCGCCGCCGAGATCGACGCCGTGCTGGGTGCGGACGATGGCGCTTTCTTCCGCCGGGTCTACGACGCGAGCGATGACGGCAACTGGGAACACGGCAACAGCATCCTGCATCGCAACCGCAAGCCGGCGCTGCTGTCGGACGCCGATGAGGCGCGCCTTGCCGACATGCGCGGCCGACTCAAGGCCGTTCGCGACAAGCGCGTCTGGCCAGGCTGGGACGACAAGGTGCTGGCGGACTGGAATGGCCTGATGATTGCGGCGCTGGCCAACGCCGCCGCCGTATTCGATCGTCCGGCCTGGCGCGCCGCCGCGGTCTGCGCCTTCGAGGCGATCTGGACGACGATGCGCGGCACCGACGAACGACTGTTCCATTCCTGGCGCAACGACGTGCGCAAGCATCGCGGCACACTCGACGATCACGTCAACATGGCGCGCGCCGCGCTGGTCCTGTTTGAAACCAGCGGCGACGCGGCCTACCTCGACGCAGCACGGACGCTGGTCGATGTTCTCGACGCGCACTTCCACGACGCCGACGGCGGCGGGTATTTTTTCACCGCCGCCGATGCCGCCGACGTCATCGTCAGGCGCAAGGACGCACACGACAATGCCGTCCCCGCCGGCAACGGCACCATCGTCGGCATCCTGGCGCGGCTATGGTCGCTCACCGGTGAGCAACGCTATCGCGACCGTGCCGAAGAAGTCGTTGCTGCCTTCGCCGGCGAAGTCGAGAGCAACTTCTTTCCGCTGATAACCCTGATGAACAGCGCCGAATTGCTGCAGTCGATGATCGAGATCGTGATCGTCGGCCCACCCGATGATGCGGCCACGCGCGCCTTGATCACGGCTGTTCACGACCATTCGCTGCCCGACAAGATCCTGCGGCTGGTGGCGCCGGGCACCGTCCTGCCTGACAGGCATCCGGCCGCCGGCAAGGGCACGGTTGATGGCCGGCCGGCAGCGTATGTCTGCCGCGATATGGCCTGCTCAGCACCCGTAACGGGCGGAGCTGACTTGGCCGCTACACTGTCGTCAGCGCAGCATCCTTCCGATCGCTAGTCGACGCGACCACACGGCTTAAACGATTGTGTCTGCGATTAGAACCGTATAAGTTGCGCTCCGCTGTATGCAAGTAAATGAGGGGGAGATGGGACGCGTATCATGGCGCCGGCCAGTTGCCGGCATTTTGGCGTTGTTGCTGACAGCCGCGTGTGCATTCACACCCCACGACACGGACATACAGCCAACCGTACAGCCCAGCGACTCAACCATAGGCGCAGGGACGCCGGTGTTCTTCCGCTTTGTCGATGAACGTGACGATGTCGTCGTCGGGCATCGCGGCGTCGGGACCATGGGCGCCAAGGTCAGTGCCACCAACCTGCCGACAATCGTCGAAGCGCAGTTGCGTGACGCCTTGCAGCGAAAAGCGTTTGTGTTGGTGGCCTCAGAGCAGGCCAACACACCCACTGTTGTCTATCGCCTGCGATCGTTCAAATTCGACATCGAAAGTGGCTTCTTCACGGCCGGACGCAACGCTTCCGTCGCGCTTGCCGTCGACGCCAAGCGCGGCGATCGCACCTACAACAACGTCTACCGCTACAACAGCGAAGAACGGATTGTTTTCATTCCCGGTGGCACTGAAATCAACGGTCAGATGAATGCGGCGCTCAGCCAAGTTCTGCAAAAGGCCATCGACGACCAGGGCCTCGACCGCTTTCTTGTAACCCGATAGCCTCATTCAGCTTTCCGATGCGATTGGAACGGCAGGCTGCAAGCCTGCCGTTCTTTTGCGATTCACTGGCGCGTCTCGACATGCCGGCATTCGGCACAGTCCGTGCTGGATCCGGCTCTTCAAACGATCGCGCTTGGTTCACGCCGGTATCCTGCCGCAATGTCACCGTTGAAAAGGGACGTTGTTTGTCGGATTCATGCATGATGGCTAGCCCTTCCAACGTCGCGTCCATGCTCAACCTCTTCCGTTTCTTCATGATCGCTGCGCTCTGGCTGGCGTGCCCCGCGGTCGTGCTGGGGCAGGTCACGCCCGAACCGAAGAGAGGCGAGCGGCCGTTTGCGCAGATGGCGGAGACCTGGACCCGCACGCTGGATCGGGTTGCGCAGGAGGCGGGACGTCCCAACCTGATCGATGCCGAGATCGAGCGCCTGCGCGAAGAGACGACCGAGACCCGGCAGTCGGCTGCCAAGGCCGCCGCACAGGCGCGCGACGAGGCCACCGCACTGCGCGCCTTGCTGGCGCCGCTGGAGACGCAGCCGGGCGGAACCTCGGGCACCAAGCCGCCGGACGCCGGCACCACCGACCAGACCCCGGAGTCGGAAGCGATCAAGGCGCAGCGCGACCGGCTGCGATCCGACGTGGCCCTGGTCGATGCCCGGGTCAAACAGGCGGAACTGATCGTCGCCCGGGCCGATCAGCTGGTCGCGCAGCTCACCAAGGTGCGCAGCGACCGGTTCGCGCGCACGGTCCTGAAACGCGGCCCCTGGCCGGTGGCGCCATCGACCTGGCTGAACCTGGGCGCAGACATCCAGTTCGCCTGGACGAGCCAGATGGCATCGTGGAGCGCGCTGGCCGACTCCGGTGTGTTGACGGCAGCCTTGCGCGACGCCGAGCGCCGCAGCAGCACGATCATGAGCGTGATCGGGCTGGCGCTGGCGTGGCTGGGTTTCGTCTGGCTGCGCCGCTACTACAAGCGCAGCGAAACGACGTCCGAGCCGTCCTATCGCGACCGCGCCATCGCAGCCGTGCTCGACGGCGTCGGCATGGTGGCCTTGCCGGTGCTGGCGGTGTTGCTCGCCTTGTCGTGGCTGCCGTCCGTCGATACGTCGCCTGAATCGCTGCGACCGGCTCTCGCCACGCTGGTCAGCATCGCCCAGAATGCGAACTTCTTTCTCATCGTCTATGGGCTGTCGGAAGCGAGCCTGACGCCGACACGACCGACCTGGCGCTTGCTGCCGTTCTCGGCCGACAGCGCGCGCGTGTTCTGCGCCCGCATCCAGCGGCTGGCCGGGTTCATCAGCATCGCCGGGCCGGTGTCCACGTTCTGGCTGCTGGAGCCGCCCACCGGAACCGTCGAGGTCGCCCGACTGGCGTCCGTCATCGGGTTGATCATCGCCGCCGGCCTGCTGACCTTCGGACAGCCAACCTTGCGATCCGACGCCTGGCAATCCAGCGAGATGACGGATGGCGGCGCACCGCGCCTGATCGGCGACTACCCCTGGCTGCTGGGCCGCCTGGCGCTGAGCGTCACGCTGATTGCCATCGTGGCGACGGCACTGCTGGGCTACACGGCACTGGCCATTCATGCTGGCGGCGCGTTGCTGCAGTCGGCGCTGATCATCGTCATCGCCATGGTGCTGCACGCCCTGGTCCACGACGTGGTGTACGCAGCCAGTGCGCCGGAAACGCCGCCCGGCCGATGGATCCGCCGCGTGTTCGGCCTGGCACCCGATGCTGCCATCCATGGCCCGTTTCTCATCGTCGTGCTGGTCGACCTGGTGCTGCTGGCCGCCCTGGCCGTGATCCTGCCCGTCGTCTGGGGCGCCGACCCTGACGACATCGGCGACAAGGCCCGGCGGCTGATGGAGGGTTTCTCGATCGGCCAGCACCGGATCTCGCCGATCGACATCGTCATCGCGGTCGCCCTGTTCTTTGCCGCCATCACGCTGGTGCGTGTCGCCCGTCGCGCATTGCGCGATCGCTTCCTGCCGTCGCTGAACATGCAGGACGACATCCGCCTCACCATCGATTCGATGGTGAGCTATGTCGGCTTCGTCGTCGCACTGCTGCTGGCGATCTCGGCCCTGGGCATCGATTTCACCAACCTGGCCCTGATCGTCGGCGCATTGTCGGTCGGTATCGGCCTGGGCCTGCAGAACCTGGCCAACAACACGATCTCGGGCGTGGTGCTGCTGCTGGAACGGCCGATCAAGGTCGGCGACCGCGTGATCGTCGGCAAGCATGAGGGCATCGTGCGTCGCATCAACGTGCGCGCCACCGAGGTCGAGACCGGGCAGCGCGCCATGGTCATCGTGCCCAACAGCGAATTCCTGCAAAGCGCCGTCGTCAACTGGACCTATGCCGACAATGTCGGGCGCATCGACCTGCCGATCACCGTGGTTCACGGCAGCGACCCCGAGAAGGTGGAGGCGATCCTGCGCCAGGCGGCCGAGGACAACCCGCACATTGTCGGCGTGCCGCGGCCTGTCGTCATGTTCAAGACGATCACCACCTTGGGCCTGGACTTCGAGCTGCGCGCGCACGTCGACAACGTCGCCAATACCGTCACGGCGCAGAACACACTGAACCGCACGATCATCGGCAGCCTGGCGGAGGCCGGTATCGACCTCGCCACCTCGCCACAGCTGCCGCTACGCCCAGCACCAGCGGCATCGTGATGCGACGATGGCTGTGGCGCCTTGCCGGCGTGGCCCTTGCGCTGATCGCCGCCTGCGCTGCGGTTCTCTACACACCCGATCTTCCGCTCCCGATGCTGAAGGCGCGGTACGCCTCGGCGCGCTCGCAGTTCATCGACATCGACGGCGCCGCGATCCATGTCCGCGACGAGGGCAACCGGCAGGGTCCGGTGTTGATCCTTGTGCACGGATCGAACGGATCGTTGCACGTATGGGAGCCGTGGGTGCAGCGGCTGGGCGACCGCCTGCGCATCATCAGCCTCGACCTGCCGGGCCACGGCCTGACCGGACCGTGGCAGCGCAACGACTATTCCATCGCCGCCTATGCCGATCTGGTGCCGAAGATCGCCGACCGGCTGGGCGCCGACCGGTTCGCCATCGGCGGCCATTCGATGGGCGGCGCGGTGGCCTGGACGATCGCCGCGCGACAACCGCAGCGCATCAGCCATCTGATCCTGGTCGACAGTGCCGCCTATCCGCGTGATGCGGCCGCGCCCCTGTCACTGTGGCTGGCGCAGATCTCGGGCGTCGGCGAAGCCGTTGCGATGCTCAAACCGCGCTGGATGGCGGCGAATACCCTGCGCGCGACCTATGCCAATCCCACCCTGGTCGAACCGGCGCAAGTGCAGCGCTACCATGACCTGCTGCGCCGCGACGGCAACCGCGCCGCAACACTGCAACGCCTGCGCCAGGCGGTGCCGCTGGACCCGACGCCACTGAAGACGTTGGCAACGCCAACTCTGATTCTGTGGGGCGCCCAGGACCGCTGGGTTCCCGTGGGCGATGCCAGACGATTGCACGCGGACATCGCAGGCAGCGAGCTGGTGATCCATGAGGGCGCCGGCCACGCCCTCATGGAAGAGCAACCCGATCGCAGTGCCGCCGATGTCCGCCGCTTTCTGCTGAAGTGATGGACCCGTCGGTGGAATGGCGCGCCTAGAGCGTCCGATCAGACTGCCATCCGAGCATTTGTGATTCTTTACCATCCCCCGCTTGCGCAAGGCTCTCCGGGGAGAAAGCC
>DATEIF010000323.1:0-7294 GCA_035279205.1 Vineibacter sp. | reverse complement strand
GGCGGCATCATGGGCATGTGCATCTGCAACGACCGGCGGTGGCCGGAAACCTATCGCGTCATGGGCTTGCAGGGCGTCGAGATGGTGATGCTGGGCTACAATACGCCGCTGCACAACCCGCCGGCGCCGGACCAGGACGAGCACACCTGGTTTCACAACCAGCTCTCCATGCAGGCCGGCGCCTACCAGAACGGCACATGGGTGATCGGCGTCGCCAAGGGCGGCACCGAGGAAGGCGTGCCCAGCCTCGCCGACAGCCAGATCATCGCGCCCTCCGGCAAGGTAGTGGCGCGTGCCGCCGGAGACGGCGACGAGCTCGTCGTGCATCGCTGCGATCTCGATGCCGGCAAGAGCTACACCAGCAGCATCTTCAACTTCGCCCAGCACCGCCGGCCCGAGACCTACGGCCTGATCGTCGAACGCAAGGGCGCCGTGCCGCCTGCCTTGGATTAGGACGCGTCCGTCGTCTCGAGCGCCTCCTGTCATCCCGAGCGCAGCGAGGGATCTCCTGCGAATAGTGCACCGTGCGTCTTTCGCGGGAGATCCCTCGCTGCGCTCGGGATGACAGGAACGCATGGCGTGGCGCTGGCGTGCGATTATTGTTGGACATAAAACTATCTTCTGGCCACTATCTGGCCCTGTCCGCTTGTCAGGGGACGCGAGATGGCGAAAGCAAACGGCCCGCCGCGGCGCGCCGTTCCGGGCAAATCAGGCGTCGCGGCACCGCCGTCCGCACCGGCGCGCGCGTCGGATGCCGTCAGCATCGGACCGATGGCCGAGTTCATCGGCTTCCACCTGCGCAAGGCGCAGAACGCGTCGTTCCAGGCCTTCGCCCGGCGCGTCGGCCAGACCGCGCTCAGCCCCGGCACCTTTGCCGTGCTTACGCTGATCCAGCACAACCCCGGCATCAGCCAGACGGCGCTCAGCCGCGCCGACGGCCGCGACAAGTCGAGCCTGACGCCGGCGCTCAATGCGCTGGAGCGGCACGGCCTGATCCTGCGCCAGCGGCTGCCCGCCAACCGCCGGACCTACGCGCTCAACCTGACGCCGGCCGGCGAGAAAGTGCTGGCCGAGCTGACACGCCATGCCGAGGCGCACGACCGCAGCCTGGATCGCATCGTCGGTGCTGCGGACAAACCGCGCCTGATCCGGCTGCTGCGGCGGATCGCCACCGAACTGGTGGGTGACACCACCGACGAAGATGTGCTGCCGTCCGCCCGGACGACGAAAGCAGGCCGCGCATCCGGCCGCAACCGGGCGCCGAGAACGCGGATCCATCGGCAACCGACATCGGCGGACGACCACGGCTGAAGGAGAAGACGACATCGATTCAGGCTGTGGGGTGATCGGCGCACGGACGCCGGACGAACGAATGGGAGGGAACAGGATGAAGATACGTGCAATCACGCTCTGCGCCCTGGCGGCGTTGGGTTTTGGCAGCGCCGCCGTGGCCCAGGACAAGGCGGTCGAGCTGCGGATCTCGCATTGGGTGCCGCCATCGCATCCCCTGCACAAGGCGATGGAGGACTGGGGCGCGTCGATCGAAAAGGCCTCGGGCGGCACGATCAAATCGAAGGTCTATCCGGCGCAGCAGCTGGGCAAGGCGTTCGACCATTACGACATGGCGCGCGACGGCATCGCCGACGTCACCTACATCAACCCCGGCTACCAGCCCGGCCGCTTCCCCGTGATCGGCGCCGGCGAGCTGCCGTTCCTGATGGCCGATGCCAAGGGCGGCTCGCAGGCGCTCGATGCCTGGTATCGCAAGTACGCCGCCGCCGAGATGAAGGACGTGAAGTTCTGCCTCGGCTTCGTGCACGATCCCGGCGCGGTGCATTCGCGCACCAAGAAGGTGATGGTGCCGGGCGACATCAAGGGCATGAAGATCCGCCCGGCGCACGCCACGATCGCCGCCTTCGTCACCCAGCTGGGCGGCACCAACGTACAGGCGGGCGCGCCCGAAGTGCGCGACGTGCTGGAGAAGGGCGTCGCCGATGCGGTCACCTTCCCGTGGGGCTCGGTGCCGCTGTTCGGTATCGACAAGGTGGTGAAGTACCACATGGACGTGCCGCTCTACGTCACCACGTTCGCCTGGGTGATCAACAAGTCGCGCTACGACTCGATGTCGGTCGCCCAGAAGAAGGTGATCGATGACCACTGCAACAACGAGTGGGCGCTGAAGATCGCCGCTCCCTGGGCCGATTTCGAGGCCGCCGGACGCGGCAAGATCAAGGCCGAGGCCGGCCACGAGGTCTACGGCATCAGCCCCGAGCAGCTCGCCGAATGGCGCAAGGCCGCCGAGCCGCTGGAGAAGAACTGGGCCGACAGCGTGCGCAAGGCCCGCCTTGATCCGGCCGTGGTCATGAAGGAGCTGAAGGACAGCCTGACCAAGTTCAAGGCCGCCTACTGAGCCTGTTCCGGACAGTCGAATCATCCTCCTGGGAGCGCGGGCCTCCGGCCCGCTCATGCCAGGCGACAGCAAAGCTGTCGCCTTGATGCGGGCGAGACGCCCGCGCTCCCAGGCTGAGGGAGGCCCGACGTGCAACGCAAGCACATGGATCGCTTTATCGATACCATCGAGCTGCTGGCGGCGATCTTTGTCGGCATCGTTGCGGCCGACATCTTCATCTCCGTCATGCTGCGCTACTTCTTCGCCGTGTCGATTCCCGACAGCTACGACTTCGGCCGCTTGCTGCTGGGCATCCTGATCTTCTGGGGGATCGCCGCCACCAGCTATCGCGGCACACACATCACGGTCGACCTCGTCTGGGCCAATGTCGGGCCGAAGTGGCAGCGCGTCATCGACGTCTTCGCGACCCTGGTGCTGCTGTTCGTCGTCACCGTCCAGACCATCACCTTGTTCGACAAGGTGACGACCACCTACAACGACAACGTGCTGACGTTCGACCTGCGGCTGCCGAACTGGCCGTTCTTCGCCGTCGCCTGGCTGGGCGACGCGGCCGCCGTGCTGCTGATCGCCGTGCGCACCTATCGCCTGGTGTTCCAGCCCGAGGCGATCGCGGAAGAAACGCCGACCACCAAATCCACCGAGTGAGACCCGCATGATCGAGTGGTGGCAAGGGCTTCCGACGCTCAGCAGCGATACGGTCGCCATCATCGGCTTCATCGTCCTGTTCGTGCTGATGTTGCTGCGCGTGCCGGTCGGCATGGCGATGGGCCTCGTCGGCGTCGCCGGCTTCGGCTACCTCGTGAACTCGACGGCGGCCTTCAAGCTGGTCGGCCAGACCTCGATGCGGACGGTGACCGACTACACCTTCGGCGTCATCCCCATGTTCCTGCTGATGGGCGCCTTCGTCTCGACCTCGGGCATGAGCCGCGAGCTCTTTCGCGCCGCCAATTCCATGGTCGGCCACCTGCGTGGCGGCCTGGGCATCGCCACCATCGTCTCCTGCGGCGGCTTCGCGGCGATCTCGGGCTCGTCGGTGGCGACGGCGGCCACCTTCTCGACGGTCGCCTATCCCGAGATGCGCCGTTACGGCTATCCGCAGTCCTTCGCCACCGGCGTCATCGCCGCCGGCGGCACGCTCGGCGCCATGCTGCCGCCGTCGACCGTGCTGGCGGTGTACGGCATCATCACCGAACAGGATATCGGCAAGCTGTTCATCGCCGGCATCCTGCCCGGCATCCTCGCCATCACGATGTACATCGCCACGGTGTCGCTCATCGGCCTGGTGCGGCCGGACTTCCTGCCGACCGGCAAGCGCGCCCCGTGGTCCGAGCGCATCGCGGCGCTGCGCGACATCTGGGCACCCGTCCTGCTGTTCCTCTTCGTGATCGGCGGCCTCTATGGCGGCCTGTTCACGCCCACCGAGGCCGGCGGCGTGGGTGCCGGCGGCGCCTTCCTGATCGGCGTGCTGCGCCGCCGGCTGAACCGCAAGGACATCCGCCACTCGCTGCTGCAGGCGACCCGCACCGCGGCCGCCGTCTTCACGGTGCTGATCGGCGCCCTGCTGTTCGGCTATTTCCTGACGGTGACGCAAACGCCGCAGAAGGTGACGGCGTTCCTCACCAGCCTCGGCCTGGGCCGCTACGGCGTGCTGGCGCTGATCATGGTCATGTACCTGATCCTGGGATGCCTCATGGACGCCATGGCCATGATCATCCTCACCATCCCGATCATCTTTCCCGTGATCGCCGCCCTGGGCTTCGACCCGATCTGGTTCGGCGTCATCATCGTCATGACGGTCGAGCTGGGCCTGATCCATCCGCCGGTCGGCATGGTGGTGTTCGTGATCAAGAGCGTGATACCCGACGTGTCGTTCTCGACCATCTTCAAGGGCGTCATCCCCTTCGTGATCACCGACCTGCTGCGCCTGGTCATCCTGATCGCCTTCCCCATCATCGCCACCTACCTGCCCTCGCACATGTGAGAAGACTTCACCACAGAGGCACAGAGAACACAGAGAGGCACAGAGGAAGACGTCACGCGCCCTTCTCTGTGCGCCTCTGTGTTCTCTGTGCCTCTGTGGTGAATCTTCCGGCGACGGATCGTGCTATACGCCGTCGTGATGATCCAGTGGAGGCCTGATGTGACCGACGAACTGCTGTACGACGTCCGCGACGGGATCGGCCGCATCACCTTCAACCGGCCGCAGGCGCGCAATGCGCTCACCTTTGCCATGTACGAGCGGCTGGCGGCGATCTGCAGCGAGATCGAGGCCGACTCCGCGGTGAAGGCGCTGGTCCTGACGGGTGCCGGCGACAAGGCCTTCGCCGCCGGCACCGACATTTCGCAGTTCCGCGACTTCAAGACCGCCGAGGATGGGCTCGCCTACGAGGCGCGCATCGACCGCGTGATCGACACGCTGGAACGCTGCCGGGTGCCGACCATCGCGGCGATCTCGGGCGCCTGCACCGGCGGTGGTGCGGCGATCGCCGCCGCCTGCGACCTGCGTATTGCGACCGCCAGCGCCCGCTTCGGCTTTCCCATCGCGCGCACTCTGGGCAACTGCCTGTCGATGGCCAACTATGCGCGGCTGGTGGCGCTCATCGGCCTGGCGCGTACCAAGGAAGTGATCTTCACCGCCCGCCTGGTCGAAGCCGCCGAAGCGCAGGCGATCGGCCTGGTCGGCGAGGTGCTGGCGGACCATGCCGCCCTGATGACGCGGGTCGACGCGCTGGCGCAGACCTTGGCCGGCCACGCACCGCTCACCCTGCGCGCCACGAAAGAGGCGCTGCGCCGCATCGGCGAGGCGATGTCGCCCGGCGACGCCGATGACCTCGTGGTGATGTGCTACACCAGCGCCGATTTCCGCGAGGGCATGGCGGCGTTCCTGGAAAAACGCGCGCCGCGCTGGACAGGGCGATAGACCCCGCCACCCCGAGCACAGCGAGGGATGACAGGCGATCTACTCCACGATCGCCCCTGACGCGCGCACCACCGGCGCCCATTTCTTGACCTCGGCCGCCACGAAGGCATCGTACTCGGCCGGCCCCAGCGGCGCCGGCTCGGCACCAAGATCGCGGATCTGCTTGGTGATCTGCGGATCGTTCAAGGCAGCGACGACCTCGGCCGACATCCGCTCGATGATCGGACGCGGCGTGCCGGTGGCCGCCGACAGGCCGTACCACGACGACACATCGAAATCCGGCACGCCGGCTTCCTGCAAGGTCGGCACGTCGGGCAGGTCGGGCAACCGCTGGGCGCGGGTCACCGCGAGAAGCTTCAGGGTGCCGGCCCGGACGTGCTGGCTGTAGACGGGCAGGTTGTCGATGCAGAACAGAGTCTCGCCGGCCAGCAGGGCGGCGAGATTGCCCGCCGTGCCCCGGTAGGGGACGTGCGTGACGGCAAGTCCTGTGCGCTGCGCAAAGAGCACGCCCGACAGATGCGAGGAGGTGCCCGATCCCGCCGACCCGTAGTTTGCCTTGTCGGGATTGGCTTTGATGGCCGCGATCAGGTCGGCCACCGTCGCCATGCCGCGATCCGCCCGCACCACCAGCGCGTTCGACAGCGTGACCATGCGCGCCACGCCGGGAAGATCGGTGGCGGGATCGAACGGCAGGCGCCGGTAGAGCGTCACGCCGATGCCGTTGGTGGCGAGGTTGCTGACGAAGTAGGTATGGCCATCGGGCGCGGCGCGCGCCGCGCTCTCCGCCCCGATCATGCCGCCGGCGCCCGGCTTGTTGTCGATCCACAGCGACTGGCCCAGCCGCTCGCGCAGGCGCGCCTCCAGGAGCCGGAAGAAGATGTCGCTGCCGCCGCCCGCCGCGCCGCCGGACACGACACGGATCGGCTTGCTCGGCCATGCCGGCTGCGCCGACGAGGACCCGGCGTGCGACAGCACCGCCAGCGGCGCCACCGCGGCTGCCTGCAGCACGCGGCGCCGGCCTACGCCACGATTGTTGTTCATCGCTTCCTCCCTGCCGTCGAACGCACCAGACGGCCAAGCGAATTTAGTACACTTACATACCATATATGATCATACCGTTATCACGGCACCGATAAAGGTCAAGAATCTATGCAGAGGATACCAATCAGGATTGGCAAATCGCCGTATCCCGGATTGTCGGATTTTGGTGTGCTAGTATATAAAAAACCCTCTATGCCGCACCGTTCGAAAAGGAGGAACAACGACATGCCGGGGCTTTATTACGATCAGTTTCACGTCGGCCAGATCTTCAAGCATGCCATCCGCCGCACGATCACCGAGGCGGACAATGTCTGGTTCAGCGCGCTGACCCACAATCCCGCCTACCTGCACATCGACGAGGAGTATTGCCGCACGCAATCCGAGTTCGGCCAGCGCATCGTCAACAGCGGCTTCACCTTGGGCCTGATGGTGGGCATCACCGTGGGCGAAACGACGCTGGGCACCACGATCGCCAATCTGGGCTGGGACGAGGTGCGGTTTCCCAAGCCGCTGTTCCATGGCGACACGATCCGGGTCGAAACCGAGGTGCTGGAGATGCGCGCGAGCAAATCGCGGCCGAACCAGGGCATCGTGATCTTCGCGCACCGGGCCTACAATCAGAAGGACGAGCTGGTGGCCCATTGCAAGCGCTCCGGCCTGATGATGAAGGCACCGACGTGAGCACCGCACCGATCCGCTCCTTCCTGTTCGTTCCCGGCGACAGCGAGCGCAAGCTGGCCAAGGGCCTGCAGTCCGGCGCCGATGCCCTGATCCTCGACCTCGAGGACTCCGTGGCGCCGGCGCGCAAGCCGCTGGCGCGCGAGGCCGTGGCCGCCGTCCTCGCGCAGCCCCGGGCCGTCCGGCGGCCGCAGTTCTGGGTGCGCATCAATCCGCTCACGACACCGGAGGGCCTGCCGGACGTG
>DATEIF010000322.1:0-9844 GCA_035279205.1 Vineibacter sp. | reverse complement strand
CCAGCGCAGGTGGTGGCACCGGGCGAAACTGCGAGCTCCTTTCCATCACCCACGGCTTGACCGCGCCATAGGTCGAGCTGACCGGCACGATCGTTGGAACGTACGCGCCGGGCATCGTAAACGGGCGATAGGATTCGGCAGCCTGGGCGCCATCGTCGGCGCGCAGCGCGAGGATTGCCTTCGCCGCGCGCTTCCCAAGATCGATTCCCTTCGACTTCGCCTCCCCATCGTCGATGGTCGCCAGCATGGTCGTCAACGCGGCATCGAGAGTCGCGGCCTGGTCGGGATGCAGGGCAACCAGAACGTGATGGGCAGCGGCGGCAGCCGCGGCTTCCTTCGATGCATCGCGATCGGCGGCGAGCTTGAGCCGATACGGCGCGTAGCGCAGATCAACGGCATTGACCGCTTCGAACATGGCGACGTGGAGAAGCGCCATGCCGTGCGCGTTGGGCGGCGGCAGCAGGCGTTTCTCGATCGCGATCGCTTCGGCCTTGGCATTCCAGTCGGCAATCATGTCTGCGCGCGCCGGTACCACCACGGCGGCAAGCAGAACGAATGCCATAGCTGTCCTGCGGATGCACTTCTGCACGGTCATGGGAACCTCACTGTTTTTCAGTGCCAGGCATCGGGATGACCGGCCGCATGTGCGGGGTTCACACAAGCGAGGTCGCTGCGATGGTCGGCGGGTTGCGGGCCGGCGTGCTGCAGCCGATGCGCCGCGCCTTCATGCTCAATGGTGAGTCTAACTGCTGAAGGTGCTGCAAGTCGCAGGCGAG
The DNA here is from genome assembly GCA_035279205.1 of Vineibacter sp. Taxonomy (GTDB): domain Bacteria; phylum Pseudomonadota; class Alphaproteobacteria; order Reyranellales; family Reyranellaceae; genus Vineibacter. The sequence goes on along the minus strand of DATEIF010000322.1, from coordinate 9,068 downwards.
AGGCGGGATTTCTATGGGCGGCTTGTGGTATCTTACGTGAAAGAGGAATCGATGCTGGATCAGGTCGTTACGTTCGGACGCTACCGGCTCGATCCGCGCGGCGGACTGACGTCCGGCGACCGCGAAATACGGCTGACGCCCAAGGCACTGGCGCTTCTGTGCTTCATGGCCAATCGCCCCGGACGCCTCTTCACCAAGGACGAGTTGTTCGCCGAACTATGGCCGGACACCACTGTCGGCGATGCCGCGCTGGTGACCTGCATTCAGGAAGTGCGTAAGGCGCTGCGCGATGATGCACGGCACCCTCGATATATCGAGACACTGCATCGGCGAGGCTACCGGTTCATCGGCAAAACCGCGTCGCTGCCGACTCGCCGCATCGAGCCGCAAGATCCGCCCCGCGCACCGCAACCTGCTTCAGGCATCGTTGTCGGTCGCGAGAAGGAATTGCTGCAGCTTCACGATTGCCTCGCCCGGGCCACAGCGGGCGAACGCCAGATCGTGTTCGTGACGGGCGAACCGGGAATCGGCAAGACATCACTCGTCAGGGACTTCGTTTCACGTGCCACGACAACTGACGATATCCACCTCGTCTGGGGCCAATCGGTCGAGCATTTCGGTGCGTCGGAGCCCTATCTCCCGTTGATCGAGGCCTTGGTACGAACCTGCCGAAGCCCGCGCGGCGAGCAGTTACGGGACGCGCTCGATCGACATGCGCCGACCTGGCTCGGCCAAATGCCGTCGGTCCTCACGGCCGATCAGCTGCAGGACCTGCGGCGCCGGACGGCGGGCGTGACGCGCGAGCGGATGCTGCGGGAGCTGACCGACGCGCTGGAGGCCGCGGCGGATCAGACGCCAATCGTGCTGTGGCTGGAGGACCTGCACTGGAGCGACGTCTCGACGATAGACTGGCTGTCCTCATTCGCCCGGCGCCCTGAACGCGCACGCCTGTTGTTCATCGGCACCTATCGGCCGGCGGAGTTGTCGATCGCGGATCATCCACTGGCCGGCATGCACGACGAGTTGCGTCGCCACGGTCACTGCCGGGAGGTCGCATTGCCGCCGCTGACCGAGTCGGCCGTCGCGGCGTACCTCAAAATCCGGTTCGCGTGCGATCAAAACGGCGCCGCGCCATTGTCCCGCCTCGCCGCGCACGTTCACCGGCACACCGACGGCAGCCCGCTCTTCATGGTCGGCGTGCTCGACGACCTTGTCGGCCGAGGCGTGCTCGCCAATGTCAAAGGCCAGTGGACCGTCAGCGACAGCACCGCGCCTGTCGAGCTTGGCATTCCTCGGGATCTGCAGCGCCTGATCGAGCGCCAACTCGCCAGGCTGGGCCCGGCAAAGCGGCATATGCTCGACGTTGCGAGCGTGGTGGGAGCGACCTTCTCGGCGGCGGCCGTCGCGGCGGGTGCCGACAGCAGCGTCAGCGACGCCGAGGTGGCGTGTTGTGACGTTGCCCAGCGCCATCAGTTCATCGATACCGCCGGGGTTGAGGACTGGCCCGATGGCACCATCGCCAATCGGTTCAGCTTCCACCATGCTCTTTATCGAGACGCGCTTTACGCGCGTTTGCCCGCCGCCCGTCGCGTCGAGCTGCATCGCAGCGTCGCGGAGCGGCTTGAACGAGCCTATGACGGCCGCACGGACGAAATTGCCGGCGAACTGGCCATGCATTTCGAGCGTGGCCGCGACGCCCGGCGGACGATCCACTACCTGCACCGCGCCGGCATGCTGGCGGGGGACCGCGGCGCGGCGCGCGAATCCGCCGCTTACCTCCTGCGCGCGCTGGATCTGATCGCCAGCCTGCCGAATGGCCACGAGCGCGACGGGCTTGAAGCGGAGGTACGCATTACACTCTGCGTGCCGCTGCGCGCCATCCACGGCTACGGGTCGATCGCCGTCGAATCCTGCGCGCTCCAGGCGACGGCTCTGGCCAATGCCCTGCCCGATTTCCCCAGCCGGTTTGCCGCCAATCGCATCGCCTGGAATGTGGGCCTGATGCGACACCCCGTACCGCTGGCGCTCGAACGGTCGCAGGAATTGATGGATCTGGCCCGTGCTTCGAAGGACCCGGCAAAGCTTGCACTCGCGCACCGGGCACTTGGCACCTCGTTGAAGCTGGCAGGAAAATTCCCGCAGGCGGCTGCCGTCCTGGCCGAGGGTGCGTCGATTGCGGATGGCATCTGCGACGATGATTTCACGGCCTATGGTGAGCATCCCGGCATGATCTGCAGGGTGTTCGCCGGCTGGGTGAAAGCACTGATGGGACATCCCGATGAAGCGGCCCGCCTCGCCGACGACGCGATCGAGCATGCGCGTCTGCGCAGGCAGGCGCACGACCTGGCGTTTGCGCTCGTCTCCAGTGGTCTCGTTTACATCATGGCGCGCCATGCCGCGCGTGCGGCACCGCTTGCCGCCGAGGCGCTGGCGCTGGCGCGCGAGTATGAGCTGCCGCAATGGTCCGCCTTCGCGCTGGAGATCCAGGGCTGGACAAAACTTCAGTTCGGCGATCCGGCCGAGGGCATTCGATTGCAGGAGGAAGCGCTCCGCGCGCTGCGGACGACGGGTGCGAGAACCCACTCCAGCCGGATGCTGGCGCATCTTGCGGAGAGCTACCTGATCGTCGGTCAAACCGACAAGGCGCGGATGCATCTCGATGCGATGCGAAGCCACGTCGAGTCCCACGGCGAGCGCTATTACGCTTCCGAGCTGCCGCGCCTGCAGGCTCTGCTGCTCGAGCGTGAGGGCGCCTCACCGACGATGGTCGAACGGCATCTGCTGGCCGCGGTTGAAACCGCCCGAAACGCAGGTGCATCCCTTCACGCGCTGCGCGCCGCCACATGCCTTGCCAGCTTCCGCATGAAGGTCGGCCAGTGCCAGGCTATCCGCGACACGCAGGCGCTGCTGCGCCCATTTGTAGCCGGCAGTCCGGACTGGCCAGATTTTGCCCAGGCCCGGGCCGCCCTGGTCCAACCCGGTTCGTGACTCGGGTTCTCTCGCGTCTGTTCAGCCAAGAAGGGAGTCGTCTCGGCGGTGCCGCGCGAGCTGCAGCAGCGACAGCGCGTGTATGACGATCCACAGCGGCACGGCGAAGGTCGGGATCAGGCTCAGCGGCAGTTCCCCCATGCTGGCTCGCGCATCAGGGTCGACGAAAAAGCCGATCGCCGACGTGCTCGTGAGCGCACCTGTCGCAACAGCCACGAAGAAATCCGTCAGACCGGCAATGTTGAGCCACAGCACTTGCCGCCGCCAACCGGGCGTTGCCTGCGCCATCGCCAGCATGACGAAAGGCGCCGATAACCCCACGGCCAGATCACCCAGGCCGGCCGGATAGGCGAACAAGCCCGGCAACAAGCCGTAGATGTAAAGCACGAAAAACATGACCCCGACCACGCGCCACCCCTGCACGGCGATCAGCCAGCGCGGGTCGATCGACAACGCGAAGGACCGCCAGCGCGTCGACCAGCGATAGGCGCCGGCGAACACCAGCGGCGGCGTCAGGATGGCCAACAACAATAGCACCGGGGGCTGCGATGGCGACGACAGGAAGGCCCCTCTCGCCCCAGCAATCCCGGTGACCGCCAGCCAGACGGCGGTGGCGCCAGCGGCCACCCAGACCATGGGCTGATCGATCGTCGATCTGGCATTTCGGATGCTCGACGCCATGGTCATGGTCGCCTCCATCGTCAGTGCGATAATATGTGTATATACACTCTATTTGAGGAACGTCAAGGCCTCGGCCCGGCAGCAGCGATTGACACCGTGAGACCTGCCGCTCATATCCATTGCCGGCGGTCATCGCGCCATCACGCCGAGGAGCGAAGCCGGATGGCTCGCGTCGATCCGAAGAACGTGTCGCGCTACTGGTGGGACAGGCACACGCCTGGCCTCAGCCTGCTGCGCGCCGACTTCACGACGCACGCATATCCGCCACACTCGCACGACGCCTTCGTCATCGCCGTCACCGAGACCGGGGGCTCGGTCATCAAGAGTCGCGGCACCGTCGAGGAGGCCCATCCATCAACGCTGTTCGTCTTCAACCCGGCCGAGCCGCACGCGGGCTGGATGGGCTGGAGCCACCGGTGGCGCTACCGTTCGCTTTACCTCACCCAATCTGCCATCGACACCGTTGCCCATGGTCTGGGCATCGATGCCGTCCCCTATTTCACCCGCAACATGTTCGGCGACGCCGATTTGATCGCGAACTTCCTGGCATTGCACTGCGCGCTCGAGGACGGACGCGATGGCCTGCATGAACAGGAACTGCTGGTCGCCACGTTCGGCCGCCTGTTCCAGCGTCACGGCAGCGGCGGCAGCCAGATCGAGAGAGCCCCACGCGACCAACGCGCACTGCGCCGAGCCATCGACCTGATGGAGGCGCGGCATACCGACGCCATTCGCCTCGATGACCTGGCCGAGGTAGCCGGCCTGACGGCCTTCCAGCTCATCGGCCTGTTCAAGCGCACGGTCGGGCTGACGCCACATGCCTATCTGACACAGATACGGTTGGGCGCCGCCTGCCGCCACCTGCGGCACGGCACGCCGCCGGCTGCGGCCGCCACGCTGTGCGGCTTCTACGATCAGAGCGCGCTCAACAATCACTTCAAGCGCTGCTACGGCATCACCCCCCTGCAGTTCACCCGCGCCGCTCGCAATTTTCACCAATACCTGCCGCCCGCCGCCGCGTAACGCTGGGCCATCCCGGGACCTCGAGGGTTCGCGAAGCGATGGCTGCTCATCTGTTCTGTCACGACCACCCCGAAACCTTGACGCTCGAAACCACGGTGATCGATGCGCGACCCGGCCGCGTGGCCCTGGCGCAATCACCCTTCTATACCGGCGGCGGTGGACAGCCGGCTGATCGCGGCACGCTGCGCTGGAGCGGCGGCGAGGTTGCGGTCAGCGGCTTCGAGTCCATCGATGGCCAGATCTGGCACGTGCTGGATGGTGCCGCGGAAGTCACCGGCGCCGTGGCGGTATCGGTCGACCCGGCCTTCCGGCGCATGATGCGCCAACTGCACACCGACACGCATATCCTCAACGCGCTGGTCTACCAGGCGTTCGACGGCGCCCTGGTGACCGGCGTGCAGATGTACGACGACGGCACCGCCCGCATGGATTTCGACGTTCCCGGCGCCGACAACGATCGTATCCGCGCGCTGGAAGGCCCGATCAACGACCTGATCGCGCAGAACCTCGCGCTCAATTTCAGCTACGTCCCGCTCGAGGAGGCACAGGCCCAGCACGGCCTGATCCGCAGCCGCTCCGTGGCGCCGCCGCCGACGTCGGACGGCAAGATCCGCATCGTCGAGATCGTCGGGCTGGACAGGCAGGCCTGCGGCGGCACGCACCTCACGGCGACCGGCGAGTCACCGCCGATTCGCATCCTCAAGATCGACAACAAAGGCCGCCACAACCGCCGGGTGCGAATCGGGCTGGCAGGTCCGTAGTACCCCGCGTCCTGCCTCGCGCGGCTCGCTGCGGTGGTTCGGTCACACTGTCATCCCGAGCGCAGTGAGGGATCTCCTGAACAGGAGTCCTCCGTTCGCGGGAGATCCCTCGCTGTGCTCGGGATGACGGTCTGATCGAACCACCGCAGGATGACGGCGGCGGCCGACCGGGCCTTCCGGAATCACTCCAGGTACTGACCGGCATCGAGCTTCACGTAGGCCTCGTCGTCGCTGAAGGCGACGCCGAGGGGATCGCTGCCGGCAGCGATGGCGTCGAGCTGCCTCTGGAACAGGATGCGCAGCATGGAGACACCCTGGTCGCTGGAAACAAGGTGCTCCTCGGAATGGAACGTGATCGGGCCCTGCCCGGTTTGCGCCTCGACGTCACCGGGGAAGCGCTGGTGCTCTTCCGACGTCAGCTCGTCCCAGGTCTTGCCGTTGTAGCGTGACTTCATCTTGCCGAGTGCGCCCGCCTCACGCACCCGGCCGGCGACGTAGATGCGGTAGTGCGTGTCATCGATCGGCAAGGTCCAGCCAATCGACTCGACCATGCCGTAGCGGCCGACCCGCGGGTTGGGCACAACGCGCAGCGTCGGCAGCACGGCCTCGGTGATGCGCCGGAAGGTGCCGCCATCCGGTAGACCGCGCAGCTGCGTGCTTTTCACGCCGAGCGGGCCGTATTCGAACTTCACTTTCGGCATCGCCGCCATCTGCTCGACGAACTGGGCGCCGCTGAACGAGCCGTGCAGGATCGGCACGTGGTAGGGATCGACCACATTCTCGAAATGCTGCAGCCAGTTGCAGGCCGCGATCACGACGCCACCGGTACCGATGCTGGAATCGTCGGCTTCGACGAACTCGCCGTCCTCCAGCACCTCGAGGCATTCGTAGCGCGGCAGCACAGGTCGCCGCTCGGGCGGGCCCATATAGGCGAAGATCAGGCCGTAGCGTTCCCGCACCGGATACCAGGGCTGGCGCACACGGTCGCGCTGACGGCCACCGTCTGGCTCGCAGGGCTGCTCCAGGCAACGGCCTTCGACGTCGAACAGCCAGCCGTGATAGCAGCAGCGGATGCCGCGGTCCTCGATCTTGCCGTAGTAGAGCGTGGTGCCGCGATGGCAGCAGCGCGGATAGACCAGGCCCGGCCGGCCAGTGCCGTCGCGAAACAGGATCAGCTCTTCACCCAGCACCTTGACGGGCCGCGGCGTCGCTGCTGCGTCTTTCGCCAGACCGATCGGATGCCAGTACCGACGCAGCAGCTCGCCCATCGGCGTGCCACGGCCCACTTCCGTCAGGCGCGCGTTATAGGTCGGCGTCTTCAGGTGATAGGCGCTGCCGTCACCGGCGGGCCGCGCCGAGGTCTGCCGTCCGTCCATCGTCCGCTCCCTCTCCATCACTCCACCTTCGCACCCGACAGCCGGATCAGGTCGGCCCATTTGGGCGACTCACGCGCGAGCACCGCCTGGAGTTCCTCCGATGTCGAGCCGACCGGCGTCTGCCCCTGGTCCAGCATCTTCTGGCGCACCTCGGGTTCGGCGATCACCGCTTTGATCTCGCGCTGCAGGCGCGCCACGATGTCCAGGGGCGTTCCCGCCGGCGCATAGGCAGCAACGAACAGGGTGAGGTCCAGTCCGTCGATCCCCTGCTCCTTGAAGGTCGCCAGTTCCGGCATCGCCGCCGACCGTTGCGCGCCCGTCATGGCCAGCGGCTTGATGCGCCCGGCGGCGATCTGTGCCTTGGCGCCGACCGGGCTGCAGAAGGTGCTGTCCAGATTGCCGCCATGGACGTCGCCGATGGCCGGCACCTCGCCCTTGTAGGGCACATGGCTCAGCCGACCGGGCACCGTCTTCTCGAGCAGCGTGCCGTAGAGATGACCGGACGAACCGATACCCCAGCTGCCGTAGCTCACCGGGCGGCCCAGCGCCTTCGCCCAGGCGATGAAGCCGTTGATGTCGTTGTAGGGCGCATCCTTGGCCACGACGAACAGCACGCTGCCCAACGACACCAGGGTGATGGCCGTGAAGTCCTTCACGGGGTCGTAGGGCAGGCTCTTGTAGAGCGCCGGATTGTTGGTGTGCGTCGAGTTCGTAGTGATCAGGAACGTGTAGCCATCGGCCGGCGCACGCGCCACGACCTCGGTGCCGATGATCGTGTTAGCGCCCGGCCGGGCGTCGACGATCACTTGCTGGCCCAGCCGCGCCGACAGACGCTCGGCGATCAGCCGGTTCAGCACATCGATCGCGCCACCCGGATTGAAAGGCGATACAAGCCGGATCGGCTTGTTGGGATAGACTGTCGGCTGGCCCCACGCATGGCTCGCCACAAGCGCGACAGCCATGCCGGCTACCGCGAGGAATGCCATCACCCGCCGCATCATCAGCCCTTTCCTGCCCCGATCACCCGTCTGCGCAGGTTGTATCGATGCAGAAACGGTAGACCGGTGCCAGCAGCGTGGTCAACCAAACGGCGCACTGTCACCCCGTGCTGGGCACGGGATGACCGCCATCGCTCAGATATCGGCGAAGACGTGGCTTTCCTTCTTGCCGCCGGGATGCGTGACCGCGCCATCGACGGCCGGCCCGACGAGCTGGGCGTACTTCCACAGTGCGCCCGACGTGTAGCCGTTCTTGCGCGGCTTCCACTTCTTGGCGCGGGCCTTGAGTTCCTTGTCCGAAAGCTCGACGTCGAGCCGTCCCTTGTTGGCGTCGATCTTGATGATGTCGCCGTTCTTCAGCAGGCCGATCGGTCCGCCCACCGCGGCTTCCGGCCCGATATGGCCGATGCAGAAGCCGCGCGTGCCGCCGGAGAAGCGGCCATCGGTGATCAGCGCCACCTCCTCGCCGACGCCCTGGCCATAGAGCGCGGCCGTAGTCGACAGCATCTCGCGCATGCCGGGGCCGCCCTTGGGTCCCTCATAGCGGATGACCAGCACCTCGCCCTTCTTGAACTTGCCCTTCACCACGGCCTCGAACGCCGCCTCCTCGCTGTCGAAGCAGCGCGCCGGCCCGCGGAAGACGAGCCTCTTCATGCCCGCTACCTTCACGATGGCGCCGTCGGGCGCCAGGTTGCCCTTCAGGCCGACGACGCCGCCGGTGGGCGTGATGCAGTTCTTCACCCGATAGACGACGTCCTGGTCTTCCGGGAACGTCACGTTCTGATGGTTCTCGGCCAGGGTCTTGCCCGTGACGGTCAGGCAGTCGCCGTGCAGCAGGCCGTTGTCGAGCAGCTCCTTGATCACGACCGGGATGCCGCCGATGCGGAACATGTCGAGCGCCACGTATTTGCCGCCGGGCTTCAGGTCGGCGATGTAGGGCGTCTTCTTGAAGATGCGCGCCACGTCGTGCAGGTCGAACTTGATACCGCACTCGTGCGCCATCGCCGGCAGATGCAGCGCGCCGTTGGTCGAGCCGCCGGTCGCCGCCACCACGACGGCGGCGTTCTCGAACGCCTCGCGGGTGGCGATATCGCGCGGCCGGATGCCCAACCGCAGCAGGTTCATCGCCGCCTCGCCCGAGGCGCGGGCGTACCTCCCCCGTTCCGGGTGGCCGCATCTAGTCCAGCAGGACAGGCCTCACCCTGAGGAGGCCGCGCAGTAGCCGTCTCGAAGGGTGAGCT
>DATEIF010000321.1:0-16241 GCA_035279205.1 Vineibacter sp. | reverse complement strand
CGCCGCCACGAGGCCGAACACAGCCAGCACGGCATGCCAGCCGCGCCAGCCGATCGTCGCGCCGGCCCAGGCTGCCACGGGCACGCCGACGACCAGGGTCAGGGACTGGCCGCTCATCACCCAGCTGAGCGCGCGACCGCGATGGCTGGCAGCGACGCGCGCCGCCACCTCGGCAAAGATGGGGCCGGTGAAGATGCCGCAGCAGGCGCCCCCCAGGGTCGCCCAGACCGCGACACCAGTGAAATCGCCGGCCTGCACGACGCCTGCCATGCTGAGCGCCAGCCCGATGGGGCCACCGATCAGGAACGGCCGCCGTCCCCATCGGTCGGAGGCCACGCCGGCGACCAAGGACGTTACCCCCCAGGCCGTCGCCGTCATCGACACCAGATTGGCGACCAGCACCAGGTTGACCGAAAGATCGCGCGCCATGTCGATGAGGAACGGCGCACGTGTGGTGCCGCTGGCGGATGCCGCGAAGGATCCCAGGCACGCTGCAGCCAGCAGCAGCCACGGCATCGCCGGCGACGATGGGGCTGTGCGGGCCGGCGTGGCGTCGGACTCGGCAGACATGCTGGGGCGGTTGTAGCGGCCGCCGCGTGCGGCCACGACAGTCATTGCCGCAACGCCGCCGTGCGCGCGTGCACAACGCGAGGCGCACGCGGTCATGAAAAGGCAACAGCGCTTTCAGTCGATCTTGGCGCCGGATTGCTTGACGGCATCGGCCCAGCGGCCGGCATCGCGCTGAATCAGCGCATTGAAGGCGGCGATGCTCATGGGGTTGGCCTCGACGCCCATGTCCGCCAGGCGCGTGCGAAAAGCCGGATCGTTCAGCATCCCGTTGATCTCGCCATTGAGCTTGCCGACGATCGCATCGGGCGTGCCGGCCGGCGCGGCGATCGACTGCCAGGCGACGAGGTCGATGTCGGGATGCGATTCGGTCAACGCCGGCACGTCGGGGAACGCTGGCGCCCGCCGCGATCCGGTGACCGCCAGCGGCCGTACGCGTCGCGCCCGGATGTGCTGCACCACGACCGTGGCGTCGATCCACATGAAGTCGACTCGGCCCGACATCACGTCGGTGATGGCGGGACCGCTGCCCTGATAGGGCACGTGCTGGGCACGGGCGTTCTCCTGGCGGCACAGCATTTCCATCACCAGATGGTGGATCGTGCCGTTGCCCGGCGAGGCATAGCTATAGGCGTCAGGCTTGGCGCGCAGCGCCGCCATCAGGGTCGGCACGTCGGTGGCCGGCACGGCCGGGTGGGTGACCAGGAAGAGGGTTACGGAGCCGATCATGGCAACGCCGGTCAGATCGCTGATCTTGATCGGCGGCTGATTGAACAGCGCCGGTGCGATGCCGAGCGTCGTGCTGGTCGCCACCATCAGGGTGTAGCCGTCGGGCGCCGCCTTGGCGACCTGGCTAGCGCCGAGCAACGTGCTGGCGCCGGGCTTGTTCTCGACCACGACAGGCTGCTTCAAGTTCTCGCGCAGCCGATCGGCCACCACGCGGCCGATGGCGTCGGTCAGTGCGCCGGGCGGGAACGGCACCACCATGCGGATCGGCTTGTCGGGATAGGTGTCCTGCGCCGCCGCATCGCGCGCCGCGAAGACGGCAGCCGACGCGCCGGCGAGCTGGGCCAGCCGACGGCGGCGCAGCGAAACGATGGTCATCCGATGCCTCGTCAGTAGAGGCCGCGCTCGAACTCGCGGATGGGGCGCTGGCCTGGCGGTGCGATCTTCGCGCCCTTGCCGTCCGGCAGCGGGCCGACGCCCTCTTCGGGTGTGTAGGGACCGGTGACGCCGACCACGGGATCACCGGCCACGGTGACGCGCTCCATGGTGCGGCGCTGCGGGTAGTAATCGTGCGGCGCGTAGTGTTGCACCGCGCGGTTGTCCCACATCACGATGGTGTGCGGCTGCCACCTCACGCGCAGCTGGTACTCGGGGATCGCGGCGCGGCTGTAGAGATACTGAAGGATCATGCTGCTTTCGTCGTCCTTCAGTCCCTTGATGCGTACGCAGAACTGCGCGTTGACGTTGAGGATGCGACGGCCCGACACGGGATGCACGCGCACCACCGGATGCCACGGGTTGGGGAAGCGCGCCTCGATCTCGCGCAGCTTCTTCTGATGCGCCTCGGCGCTGGTGAACAGCGGCCGCCACGGCTTGAAGTCGTGCAATGCCTCCAGCCCGTGGATGTAGGCCTTCATGCGCTCCGACAGGCCGGTGTAGGCAGCGGTCATGCTGGAGAACAGCGTATCGCCGCCGACCTCGGGCACGACACGGGCGCGCAGGATGGTGCCCAGCGGCGGCGCCTCGCGGAAGGTCTCGTCGGAATGCCACTGATCGGTGAGATGCGGCGGGTTGTCCTTGCCGTAGTCGAGCACGATCACTTCGCGCTTGTCATCGAGATTGGGCGAGAACGGATGGATGGAGAGATCGCCGAACAGGCGCCCGAATTCCATCTGCTGGTCGAGCGTGATGTCCTGGTCGCGCAGCACGATCACTTCGTGCTTCACCAGCGCGGCGCGGACCACGTCAGCTTCGGCGGGATTCAACTTTTGACGCAAGTCCACGCCACGGATCTCGGCGCCGATATTGCCGTTGATCGGCACGACTTTGATATGCGCGGCGGACTCACTGGATGTCGTGACATGCGTGTCCATGGCTTCCTCCGGCGGTGCGCTGCCGACAAACACGGTTGGCGCAGGCCGCTTCCCTGGTTTGGCAGATTTTCGGCCCAGACGTGCCACAAGTCACGCGCAAAGCCGCGGACGTCGACGTCAGTGCGTGTTGCCGACGGCGCGGGCCCGATCGACGCGCAGGCGCGGGTCGATGACGGCGTAGGTCAGGTCGACGATCAGGTTGATGGTGACGAAGAAGAACGAAATCATCACCAGATAGGCCGCCATCACCGGGATGTCGGCAAACTGCACGGACTGGATGAAGAGCTGGCCCATGCCAGGCCATTGGAACACCGTCTCGGTGATGATCGAGAAGGCGATCAGGCCGCCGATCTGCAGGCCGATCACGGTGATGACCGGCAACAGCGTGTTCTTAAGCGCATGGCGGAAATGCACGGCGCGGTTGGTGAGACCGCGGGCGCGCGCGAACTTGATGTAGTCGGTGCGCAGCACCTCCAGCATCTCCGAGCGCACCAGGCGCAGCACCAATGTCATCTGGAACAGCGCCAGCGTCGCCGACGGCAGGATGAGGGCCTTCAGGCCGGCGCCGGTGAGGAGTCCCGAGCTCCACCAGCCGACCTTCACGGTATCGCCGCGCCCGAACGACGGCAGGCACAGACCGGTCGGCATGCCCAGCCACGCCACCCAGCCCGTGCATTCGACCGAGAAGATATAAATCAGCAGGATGCCGCTGACGAAGGTCGGCATGGCGACGCCGGCCAGCGAAAAGGTCATCACGGCGCGCGTGTCCCACGTATCGCGCCGCAGCGCCGTCAGCACGCCCAGCGGTATGCCCAGCAGCAGTGCCAGCAATGCGCCGCAGAACACCAGCTCCAGCGTGGCCGGCAGCCGCTCGATGATGAGCTGCTCGACCGGCCGCGCCATGCGGTAACTCTTGCCGAAGTTGCCCACCGCGGCGTTACCAAGGAAGCGCACGAACTGGATGGGCACGGGATCGTCGAGACCGAGCTGATGGCGCAGCTCGGCACGTTCCGCCTGTGTCGCTTCCTGGCCGACCATGTTGTTGATCGGGTCGCCGACGAAATTGAACAACACGAAGCAGAGGAAGGAGACGGCGGTCATCACCGCAGCCGCCTGCAGCAGTCGGGAGACCAGGAAGGAAAGCATGTCCGGACCTGACGAGGACGCCATCTCCCGCGAATCGCGGGAGATGGCGCGCGGCGCCTTACTTCATCTTCGCGTACCTGAAGTTCGGCGAGTCGGTGGCGAAGATCGGCATGTCGACCTTGTCGCTCATCGACCAGACGATTACCTGATCGTGCAATGGCAGGTAGGCGTTGGAGTCACGCGCGATCTTCCAGGCATCGGCGATCAGCCCATCGCGCTTCTCGATGTCGGTCTCCGTCGCCATCTTCTCGACCAGGGCGTCGAGCTTCGGATCGCTGTAGCCGGTGAAGTTCCAGGCGCCGTTCTTCTTGCCGTCGTTGGTCTGGTACATGAACGAAAACACATAGTGCGAGTCGAGCGTCGGCACGCCCCACCCCAGCAGGTAGAAGCTGCTGTCCTTCTTCTGCAGCTTGGGGAAGTGCAGCGTCTTGGAGCGTGCCTGCAGGTCGATCTGGATGCCGATCTGCGACAACATGCCGACAGCGGCCTGGCAGATCGCTTCGTCGTTGTTGTAGCGGTCGTTGGGGCAGTCGAGAGTCACCTTGAAGCCGTTGGGATAGCCGGCTTCCGCCATCAGCTTCTTGGCACCGGCGATATCGTAGGCCGGGCGCGCACTGAGCTCCTTGGTCCAGCCATTGACGCCCTTGGACGTGATGATGCCGGCCGGAGACGCGAAGTTGCGCATGACCTTGGTCTTGATGGCGTTGATATCGATCGCCTTGTACATCGCTTCGCGCACGCGCTTGTCGGCGAACGGGTTCTTGCCCTTGACGTCGCTGTACTTCAGCTCCGGCGAGCCGACATCCAGGCCGAAGAAGATGGCGCGGATCTGGGCCGACTCCAGCGTCTTGAGTCCCGGCGTCTGCTTGACGCGCGCCACATCCTGCAGCTGGACGTCGAGCACGAAGTCGAGCTGTCCTGAAATCAGCGCCGCCACACGCGTCGCCGGTTCCTTGATCGGCGTGTAGACCAGCTCGTCAGGATAGTCCTTGAACTCGTCCTTGCCCCAATAGTTGGGGTTCTTCACCAGCACGGTCTTGATGTCGGGATCGCGCTGCTTGACCGTGTACGGTCCGGTGCCCATGGCGTTGCGGACCGCAAAAGTCTCTTCCTTGTCCTTGTAGCTCTGCGGCTTGGTAACGTTGTGCTTCTCGCTCCATGCCTTGGACATGATGAAGATGTTGGTGAGCTGGTCCGGCAGGATCGGATTCGGGCCGTCGGTGATCATATGCACCGTCAGCGGATCGATCGCCTTGGCCTCCTTGACCGATGCCAGATAGGTCTTGAAGTCCGAGGTCGGCGACAGCACGCGCGTGATGCTGAAGACCACGTCGTCGGCCGTGAACGGCGTGCCGTCGGAGAACTTCACGTTGGGCCGCAGCTTGAATTCCCAGACGGTGGGTGCGATCGGCTTCCACGACAGCGCCAGGTTGGGGATCTTCTTCAGGCTGGGGTCACGCTGGATCAGCGGGTCATAGATGTGCTGATTCATCGCCGCCGTCGGCCCCTCGTTCTGCGCGTGCGGGTCCAGGGTCAGCGCGTCGCCGACGCTGGCCCAGCGCAGGGTCTTGGCGGATAGCGGCGATGCCAGCGACAGGGCCACCGCAGTGGCTATGAACAGACGTGAGAAACGCATGGCAGACACCCCTCTGCTTCGTTGCTGCGCGGATTAGGCGACGGCCGGATCAACGAGTCAACTGATGCGCGTCCTGGTCTTTCGGGCGGGTGACCAGAAGACTGGGCATGCCCGTCGGGCGGTGGTAGAGCAGCCCGCGGGGCGAGGGGGAGATGCATGCGCATAATGATGTGGCTGGCATGGCTATTGACGGCCGTGCCGTTCGTTTCGGCCGTGGCGGCGCCGCCGTCCGGGGCTCCGTCGGAGGCCGCCGGCACTTTCTACGCCGCCTACCTGAAGCTGCCGCGCGGGGGCGTACCGAATGCCGAGCAACGCCGCAGTCTCCAGGCGGTTCTGTCGCCGGCGCTGGAACGGCTGCTGGCGGCCGCCGATGCCGCGGAAGCGCGGCACGCCAAGCGCACCCGCAATGAGGTGCCGCCGCTGGTCGAAGGTGATCTCTTCACGTCGCTATTCGAAGGCGCCACGCGTGCGACCGTGGTGACCTGCAGCCATGAGGCCAAGGCTGCGATCTGCGTGGTCGCCCTCAGCTACAAGGACGGGCGATCCGAAACGGCCTGGCAGGACCGCGTGCATCTCGTGCCTGGCGGCGGCCGCTGGGTCGTCGATGACATCGAATATGCCGGCGGCTGGGATTTCGCGCGGCGGGGCCGCTTGAGCGAGACGCTCAAGGCGGTGATCCGCGAAGCCGACCGTTGAGCAGCTGGCGCTCAGGCCTTTTTTGACCGGCCGATCTTTGGTTCCGTGCCGGCGAGCAGGCGCGCGATGTTCTCGTGATGCATGGCCCACACCAGCGCGATGGTGAGCGTCACGACGATGGCCATGGGGATGGATGACACGGCATAACCCCAGGGTGGCGCAACGCCGAACAGCCAGGCCAGCACCGCCGTCAGCGCCAACCCCAGCAACGCTGACAGCGACGAAATGCGAAACAGCACCGCCAGCAGCAGCCACAGCAGGCAGGCGGCGATGCCCAGCGGCCACGACCATGCCAGCAGGCAACCCAGCGTGGTGGCGACACCCTTGCCGCCCTTGAACTTCAGCCACAGCGGGAAACAGTGGCCCAGCACGGCGCCCAGGCCGGCCGCCAGCGACGCTGGCTCGCCGGCGAAGGCGCCGGCGGCCAGCACCGCCACCGCGCCCTTGCCGGCGTCGGCCAGCAAGGTCGCGGCAGCGATGCCTTTGCGCCCGGTACGCAGCACATTGGTTGCCCCGATATTGCCCGAGCCGACCTGGCGGATGTCGCCGGCGCCGGCCAGGCGCGTGAAGATCAGCCCGAATGGGATCGAGCCCAGGAGATAGCCGAACGCCAGCGCGGCCAGCAGCCAAGGCCAGATCGCCGCGATGGCATAGGGGGAGGCGGGCATTGACCGTCGGACCTCGCGCCGGATCGGATCGCCGCTACTTCAGCGTCGCGGCGAGGAAGGGCAGCATGCGCTCCCAGGCCTGGTTGGCGCATTTCACGTCATAGGCCTCGCTGCGTTCGTTGGCGAAGGCATGGGCGGCATCATAGCGATGGATGTCGGGCTTCTGGCCGGCGCCCTTCATCGCGGCTTCCAGCGCATCGACGGCGGCCGGCGTGCACCAGTCGTCCTTGTTGGCGAAGTGCCCCTGGAACGGCTTGCGGATCTTGGCCGGGTCGGCGAAAGCGGCCGGCGGGATACCGTAGAAGCAGACGCCGGCATCGGCCTCCGGCACGTGAACGCCGGCGGCCACCGTCAGCGCGCCGCCCATGCAGAAGCCCATCACCGCGACCTTGCCGCCCAGCCCCTTGAGGTGCTGTACCGTGCCGCGGATGTCCTCATGCGTGGCGCCCGGAAAATCGAGGCCCTCCATCAGATGATTGGCCTCATCAGGCTTGGTCGTCACGCGTCCCTTGTAGAGGTCGGGCGCGATGGCATTGTAGCCGGCGCGCGCGAAGCGGTCGGCGACGCCCATGATCTGATCGTTCAGCCCCCACCATTCCTGGATCACCACGATCCCTGGCTTGCCGTGGCCTGCCGCAGCGTAATAGCCACGCACCGTGCCGCCGTCCGGCCGCTTGATGTCGATCATTGCGCCCATTGGTTCCTCCAGTACCTGATTGCGGGTCGGTGCAATGGTAGACGACGCTACAGCATGCGTCACGGTTGATCGCGCCGCGTCCCTGGCGGCTGTGTCGGGACAACTCCGGTGTTGCTGATCGGGGGCGACGATCCTATGTCGGGGCCATATCTGCCGGAGGTCGCCATGTCCCTACGCTTCAAGCAGGTCGATGTTTTTACGGGCAAGCCGTTTGCCGGCAATCCAGTGGCCGTCATCCTCGATGCGGACGAGCTCGACGGCGAGACGATGCAGCGCATCGCCAACTGGACCAATCTGTCGGAGACCACCTTCGTCCTGAAGCCGACGCAGGCCAACGCCGACTACCGCGTGCGCATCTTCACGCCGCGCAGCGAGCTGCCGTTCGCCGGTCATCCGACCCTGGGCACCGCGCACGCCGTGCTGGACGCCGGTATCGCAGCGCCGCGGGACGGACGGCTGGTGCAGGAATGCAGCATCGGACTGGTGAACCTGTCGTTGAGCGGCGCCGGGCGCGAGCGCGTGGTGACGCTGGAACTGCCGCCGGCAACGGTGCGCGAGCTGGCATCCGCCGACATCGATGACTTGTCGTCGGTGCTGGGCGCGCCGGTCGAGCGCGCGCCGGCGCCGCGCATCATCGATGTCGGGCCACGGTGGATCGTGACGCGGCTGCACGATGCCGCTTCCGTCGCCGGCCTGCGGCCTGACATGGCGCGGATGGCGGCTCTGTCGACACGACTGGAGGCGACGGGCGTGACCGTGTTCGGCCTGTATCCGCCGGGTGGGCCGGCGGCGATCGAGGTGCGCGCCTTCGCCCCGGCCGACGGCGTCAACGAAGATCCGGTCTGCGGCAGCGGGAACGGCTGCGTCGCGGTCTTCGCGCGCGATGGCGGACTGCTCGAGGCGCTCGGGCGGCGCTACGTCGCCTCGCAAGGCGGCCAGGTTGGCCGGGCCGGCCGGGTGCAGGTCGAGATCGATGGTCACGGCATCGTCCGCCTCGGCGGGCAGTGCGTGACCTGCGTCGATGGCATGCTTGCGACGTGAATTGCACAAAATCTGCGGGCTTCTGCCTAACCGTTTGTTTTTGTTTCGCTTGCAGAGACGAACGCGCCGCCTATATAGCGCCGTGAGCGACGCGGGCGGGACACCTGCCTTTGAATGCGAACGCCTAGGCAGGCCCAGACCGGTAATGTATTATTGAGGGCTCACCGGCCGTCCGCGCGGTTCGGGCGTTTACCGCCGGCGGCATCGCGCCTCCGCTGGCGCGGAGGAGGGTGTGCAGTCATGGTCGAGCCTCTGTCCCGGCGACGTCCGGTCCGGTATCCGGTGCCGTGCGCGCCGGGTGCGGCCGTGCGTGACGTTCGGTGCTGGCATCGGCGACCGGGGCTGGCGCGATGACCGGGCGTGCTGAAGACCTTCCGCTGGGCACACCGTTTCTGACGGTTCGCGGCCGCCGCCATGGTCGGGTCGTGGAATTGCTGGGTGCCGGCGGCCAGGGTGCCGTCTACACGGTCGACATCGACGGCTCGCGCTTTGCGCTGAAGTGGTATCACGACAGCATCGTGAAGATCGACAAGACGCTGCGGGCCCGCCTGTCGCGGGCCATCGGCGTCGGGCCGCCGACCGACCGCTTCCTGTGGCCGATCGACCTGGTCGAAGTCGCGCACAGCGGCAGCTTCGGCTACGTGATGCCGCTGCGGCAGGCGGAATATGCCGGCATGCGCGGCCTGATCGCGCGGCCGCCCAATCGGCTGGAACTGCCGCTCGCCAAGCGGGTCCTGGTCTGCCACAGCGTCGCGCATAACTTCCTCGAGCTGCATGCGCGCGGCTTCTGCTACCAGGACATCAATTTCGGCAACATCTTCCTCAGCCCCGAAACGGGCGACATCGTCATCTGCGACAACGACAACGTCGATGTCGACGGCATGGACGCCTCGGTCTTCGGCACGCGCAAGTTCATGGCGCCCGAAGTGGTGATGCGCCGTGCATTGCCCAGCACCAAGACCGACCTCTTCTCGATGGCGGTGCTGTTCTTCTACATCCTGCACGGCTGGCATCCGCTTGATGGAAAGCGTGAAGCCGAGATCCAGATCATGGACTCCTCGGCCGAGGTCGGCCTCTACGGCAGCAATCCGGTGTTCCTGTTCGATCCCACCGATTCATCGAACGGCCCCATGCCGGGTTTCCATGAGCCCATTGCGGCGCGCTGGAACTCGCTGACGCCCGCCATACGCACGCTGTTCGTGCGGTCATTCACGGTCGGCCTGCGCCAGCCCGGCGATCGCATTCTCGAGCCGGAATGGCGCAGCGCGTTTGCGCGCATGGTGGATGCGATCGTGACCTGTCGGGCGTGCGGCTTCGAGCAGGCGATGTATCTGGAGGCCGGTGGGCAAACCATGGCGCCGCATGCGTGCGTCGGCTGCGGCGCGCCGCTGGCCAAGCCGCCGGTACTGCTGTTCGGGAGGGAGATCGTTACGTTGGCACCCGGCGGCCGCATTGCCTTGCGTCACCTCGATCCCGATCGGGCCCTGGATTTCACCAGCCACGGCGGCGTCATCGAGGCCCATCCCGACCGGCCCAATATCTGGGGCTTGCGCAACCTGACAGCGACGCCGTGGCGGGCGACCTTGCCTGACGCCGGGACCGTCACCGTGGAACCCGGCCGAGCCGTACGGATCATGCATGGCGCTGTCATCGATTTCGGACGCCGAACCGGTCGACTTGTGGCGGCCGCCGCGCCGACACCGGCGGCGCCGCGTCAGCCGCAATGGCAGACACAATGACAGCCATCGGCATGTCGGCCAGCCGGACGGCGTGGACGCTCGGCGGTGCCTCGGTGCGTGGCGCGTCGCATGTGCGGCGCGGCCAGCCCAATCAGGATGCCATCGGCTGGTTGCCGCCTGTCGCCGCCCAGACGACGGAGAGCTTCGCCGCGGCCGTATCCGATGGGCATGGCGGTGCTGCCTACTACCGCTCGGAGGTCGGGTCGCGGCTGGCGGTCGATGTGGCGAAGAGCATTCTCGGACGGTTCCTGGAAGCGCCGGAACCGTCCGATGACATGTCGGCGATCGTGGCCGAGGTGCTCACCGCATGGCGGCAGGCCGTGATGCAGGATCTTGCCGGCCATCCGGTGGACAGCGAGTGGATCGAGTCGGAGCAGGAGCGGCTGCTGCCCTATGGTGCCACCCTGGCAGCCGTCGCCATCCGGCCCGATCGCCTGATCGCGCTGCAGATCGGCGATGGCGACATGCTGTTCGGCTACCCCGACGGCACGGTCGAGCGTCCGCTGCCCAACGACGAAGGGCTGTTCGGCGAGCAGACCTATTCCCTGTGCCTGGATGATGCGGCGCAGCGCTTTCGGGTGCGCAGCCGCCGGCGCGTGGACGGCGAGCCGTGGCCCGATTTCGTCATGTTGTCGACCGATGGCATCTCGAAGTCGTTCGCCGACGAGAAGACATTCCTGTCGATCGCCCGGGACTACCGGGCGTCGGTGCGCAAAATGGGGCTGCGCAGCGTGCTGGATCAGCTTGAGAAATGGCTGGGCGATGTCTCGCATCGTGGCAGCGGCGACGACGTGACACTATGCTTGGCAATCGGCGCGCCGCTCGCGGCGCCTGCCGACACGGGACGGTCGACGGAGTACGCGCCGGAGACGTCCATGTAAGCCGGGGGCGGTGCTGGATGCATCGTGCGGGCAGCTCGTGGTTGGGGCGCTGACCGCGGGCTGAGGGAGATGGGGAGATAGAATGGCCAACAACATGCCGCCGATCCCGCGGGATCACGACGAAGCGTCGTTCTCCGAGATCGTGCCGATCCGATCGGGCAAGATCAGCCTGTTCAAGAGCCCGCTGTTCATCGTCGGGATCGCCACCGCGATCGCCACTGTGCTGCTGTTCGGCCTGATGCAAGCGCTGATGAACGCGCCGACGCCGCAGGAACGCTACGGCGTCTTCCGATCGCTGACGATGGTGATCACGGCATATCTGCTGCTGCTGACGCTGTTCTCGGTCTTCCTCTACTCGCGCACCGATCGCAAGATCTGGTACTACGTCTTTCCTGTCGTGGTGATCTGTATCCTGCTGACGCCACCGTTCCTGCGCCTGTTCTTTTTCATCTTCCGCGAGATCCTGCCCGGCAATTCCAAGCTCACGGGCTCGCCGATCTTCTTCAACGCGTTCATCGGCATGTTCTTCGGCGCCGGCCTGATGGAAGAGCTGATGAAGTCGGTCGCGGTGCTGATCGGCGCCTGCCTGACGCTCTTTGCCGCGCGGATGCGATCCGGCTTGCCGCCGTCTCTCTTCGATCTGCTGCGCGTGCGCGGGCCGCTCGACGGCATCCTGATGGGCGTCGCGGCCGGTGCTGGCTTCATCTTCCTGGAGACGTGGGACCAGTATGTGCCCAACATCGTCGCCCAGGTCTTCAAGGCAACGAAAGGCAACGACCTGGGCGCGTTTGGCCTCGGTCTGATGCTGCTGTTCCCGCGCGTCATCAACGGGTTGGCCGGCCACATGGCGTATGCCGGTATCTTCGGCTACTTCATCGGCCTTGCCGTCATCCGACCCAAGAAGGCACCGCAATTGCTGCTGATCGGCTGGCTGACGGCGGCGATCCTGCATGCGCTGTGGAATTCGGTCGGCACGATCTGGAGCGGTTTGAACTATCTGGTCGCGGCCGCCACGGTCATGGTGCTGATCGCCTGCCTGTTGAAGGCGCGCCAACTCGAGGCCAGCATCTTCGGCCGCAGCGCCGAAACGTCCGGGTCGATCATCGTCGGCGCGCCGGGCTCGGGTAACGTGCCCGGGATGGCGCCGATGCCGCAATGGGGCGGCCCTGCGGCACCACCGCCGCCTCAGCCGGCCCAATGGGGCGGTGCGCCAACACCGCCCCCGGCGCAATGGGGCGCACCGGCGGGCGGTTTCCCCGGCGCCGCACCGCCGGTCGCCTTTCCGGGCGCGCCTCCTGGCGCGCCGGCAGGCGGGCCGCCACGCTATCCGTATCCGGCCTCGCAGCCGGTGTCGCCCACGGTGCCCATGCAGCCGGCTGCCCATGCCTCCGGGGCGCTGGCACTGGCTGTCGCCGGCACCAACATCCCGCTGATGCCAGGCGTGCGGGTCGATCTGGCGATGATCCCGGCCATCGGCGAGCGGGGCAGGGGCCTGGTCGGCGAAGTCGCGGCGCATCCGCGCAACCCCGGCGTCATCGGATTGAAGAACCTGGGCAGCGTGACGTGGTATGCTCGGCTGCGCGACGGGTCGGTCCAGCCGGTTGAGCCGCAGCGCAACGTGCGGCTGGCCGGAGGCATCAGCATCGAGTTCGGCGGCGGCATCCAGGGCGTCGTCGTCGGTTGAACGAGGCGGCGGAGCACTCCATGGCGACGGATCTTCCCAATATCAACGCAACGCGCCTGGTGCGGCGGCAGCTTCATGTGATCCTGGCGCTGGACTGCTCGGGCTCGATGACGGGCGACAAGATCGCGTCGCTGAACTATGCCATGCGTGCCGCCATCCCCGAGATGCGGGCGGCCGCCGAGGACAACCCTGAAACCGACGTGCTGGTGCGCGTGCTGCGGTTCTCCTCGACGGCCGAGTGGCACGTGGCGGTGCCGACGCCGGTCAGCCAGTTCGAATGGCAGGACGTGGTCGCCGGTGGCGAGACCAACATGGGCGAGGCGCTCAGCATGGTCGCCGATGTGCTGGGGCCCGAGCGCATGCCCGGCCGGCAACTGCCGCCGGTCCTGGTCCTGGTGTCGGATGGGCAGCCGTCCGATGATTTCGAAGCCGGACTGAAGCGGCTCTTCGACTCGCCCTACGGCAGCCGCTCGTTGCGTGTAGCGATCGCCATCGGCAGCGACGCGGACAATGAGATCCTGGAGCGGTTCATCGCGCATCCGGATTTCAAGCCGCTGCGCGCCAACAATGCGCAGGATCTCGTGAATCGCATCAAGTGGGCGACCACGGCGCCGGTGAAGTCGGTATCGTCGTCCAGCAACGCGCCTGATCCGGTAACACAACTGGCAATGGATGCCGATCGCCAGCGGCGGTCGAACGACATGGTTTGGTGAGCGGTCGGGTGGTGCTCGGCGTGATCCAACAGAGGTAGGTCTGATGTATCCTGAAGACGACCGCGTCGTGGCCTTGTTCGGTGAGGCGCGGCGCCGGTTCGGTGATGACATCCTGCGCGATCCGCGCCGCAGCGTGCCGTTGCTGGCGGACCAGGCGCCGGAACTGCGCGACACCATCAAGGCCGCCGCGGGTGCCATCAGCCTCGGCGTCGCCCAGCGCCTGCGCGCCGCCGCCGATCAGGCATCCGAGTTCCACCGCCTGGCAAACGAGATCGCAGCCCGTGAGGGCGTGGCGATCGGCGATGCCATGGCAGGCGTGCGCATCGCCGCCCGTATCGGGGGCGCGCCGCTGATGGGTACCGCGCCGCAGGAGCGCAGCTGGGTCGGTGGGTCGAACGTGGTCGGTGGTCCGCAGGGCATGCCGCCGGTACCGCCGGCTGGACCGGCATACGGGACCCCGGGTTATGGCCCGGCCGGCATGCCGGCCGGCACGCCGCCCAGCGGGCCGTCGGAACTCCTCAAGAGCAAGTGGACTGTGGCCGCCCTTCTTGGTGTCGGTCTTCTCGTTGTGGTCGGTCTCTCCACCGGCACCGAGCGGACGGCGCCGGGACTGCAGTCGCCACCGTCACAGCCGGAGGCAGGGCCGCCGCCCGCAGCGCCGCCGCGGCAGGGACCGCCACCACCACCACCACAGCAGGGTGGCCGCCGCCCGCCGCAGCAGCAGGCCGGGCTGCCGATCATTGTGCCGCCGGGGGGCGACCAGCCGCCGCCGGCGATCGCAGTGAGAGATGCGCAGCAGGCGTATGTGCTCGAGTTCGGCGCGTCGGCCGGCAATCAGGTGTTTCGCGTGATCGTCGGCGTTTCCAAGCAAGGCTGGAACGCAGGCTTCGTGGCGGTCGCCAGCCAGGGTGCCAACGAGCCCGAAAGCCTCTCGCAGACAGGGCCGTTCAAGCTGACACGCCAGAGCAACAACGCCATCCGTATTCTGCAGCCGCAATGGCAGCGCGATGGCCTGGATATCGGCACCATGTGCGTGGCTTTCGTGCAGCCACAGGCACAGGACGTGCAGTTGCGGGGCAGCAATGTGTGCGTGCTGGTCGACAACTGCAACCAGATGATCGGCTGCGGAGCCGTTCAATGAATCCGTTGCCAGCAACGGCCATGGCGTTGATTATGCTGGGATATAGGCTGGGCCTCGCCGATATCAGAGGGGTAGATGGCGGCTGACAGTTATGACGCGCTCGCGAAAGTCCTCCGCGAGCTGCCGGGCCGGTTTGGTCCGGCGATATTTTCCGACCGGCGACGCGTCGTGTCGGTTCTGTCCGACCGCGTCCCCGAGGCCCGGCGTGAGATCAAGGTGCTGGGCAGCGCCATCGATGATGGCGTGTTCGATGCGTTGTCCAACGCGCGGCCTGAGCAGATCGGCCTCGAGATCGATCGGCTGGCGGCGCGCATCGAGACAAATCTGGGGATCCGCAGCGACATCGCGCTGCCGGTGGTGCGCGCCTGCGCCCATGGGCTCGGGCGCGGTCCGCTGCCCTCCGAGTACGGTTCGGCCGCCGGCGTTCAGCCGACGGTGATTCCCCGCTCTCAGCCCGACGGATCATGGGTCGGTGTTTCCGCCCCGGCGGGCGGTATGCATCCGGGCGCCCCACAGTCGGCGCCAATTCCCCGCCATCAGCCCGATGGCTCGTGGGTCGGCGTGTCGACACCCGTCGGTGCGCCGGCTGGCGCGCAGTACGGTGCGCCGGTGCCGCCATACCCGCAGCAGCAGGGTTGGACGTCGTCGGGTCCTGGCATGGCGCCGCCCGGCGCCGTGTATCCGGGGGCACCGCCGGCAGCGGCCAAGAGCGGCGGCTGGGTGAAGTGGGTGCTGATCGGTGTTGGCGCCGTCGCCGCCATCGTGGTCGCGTTGTACGTGATCGGCTCGCAGCAACCATCACCGCAGCCTCAACCTCCCGGGCCGACAGGACCGACACCCAAGCCGTCGACGTCGGACCCGTCGCCCAAGCCGAAGGGGACGACACCAAGCACAGGCGATCCGGGTGGACCGGTGACCAAGCCGGAACGGGAAACCACGCCGGGTACGACAAAGCCACCCGGTCCAACCACGCAACCCGGCACGACAACGCCGCCGGGTCCGTCGTCACCGCCATCGGGATCGTACGCCGAAGAGACCACCGATTTCGGTGTGGCGCCGCAGCGGACGTTGCAGAGCAATGTCGGCAGCCCGACGCCGACATCGATACCGGTCGGCCGGATCCTGTCGACCCAGGCGCTCGAGAACGAGATGCGCAAGGGCACCGACTTCCTGCTGGTCGATGTGCTGGAAAGTGCGCATTCGCGCACCATCTCCAAGGCCCGCTACATCCCCTACGGCGGCCGGCCGGGTACCTTCGGCGACCTGGTTCAGCAGCAGCTCGCCAGCGAGCTGGCCCAGCTGACCAACAACAGGACCAACTACCCGATCGTGTTCTTCTGCCAGGGCGTGCGGTGCTGGGAGTCCTACAACGCGGTGTTGCGCGCCTACGAAGCGGGCTACCGCAACGTCTACTGGTATCGCGGCGGCATCGCCGCCTGGACCGCGGCGGGCCTGCCGATGCAACCGCTGAAATAGAGCGGACAATAGAAAAGCCCCCGGGCCGAGGCTCGGGGGCTTTTTTTGATGCCGGCT
>DATEIF010000320.1:0-4242 GCA_035279205.1 Vineibacter sp. | reverse complement strand
CGTCGTGGTCGGCGCGCCGCTGGCGCTCATCGTTGCCGTTGCCGGTTGGCTCGCCGTACGCCGCGCGCTGCCGGCCCGGCCCGCTGAACCAGTGGAGTCCGTCGCGCGCCCGACCCTGCGCGACATGCTGGCGCTGGCCCTGCCGGTGCTGGTGCCGCTGGCGCTGCTGGTCGTCCAGTCGGTCGCGCAGATCCCCAGCGAGCCGCTGGGCCGCGGCGGGGCGCGCGAGCTCTATACCGGCATCAGCCGGCCGCTGATGCTGATGGCGATCGCGATCGGCCTGGCGCTGCTGCTGAGCTGGCGCTGGGACGAGAAGGCGCTGTCGGAGCGCGGCTGGGTGGGCGAGGCGCTGCGCGGCATCGCCGCGACCCTGCTGATGGTGGGCGTTGCCGGCGGCTTCGGCCGGGTGATCGACGAGACGGGGATCCCATCCCTTTTGGCGGAGGACGTGTCGGGACTGCGGCTGGGCGTGCTGGGGCCCTTCGTGATCGCGCTGATCGTCAAGACGCTGATGGGCTCGTCGCTGGCCGCGACCTTGACCGCCGCCGGCATGGTCGAGCCGCTGCTGCCCTCGCTGGGGCTGGCCGGTGACGGCGGCCGCGTGCTGGCGGTGCTGGCGATCGGCGCCGGCGCGATGGCAGTCAGTCATATCAACGATGCCCACTTCTGGCTGACGGCGCACGCCGCGCGGCTCACGCCGGGCCGCGCCCTGCGCGTCTTCTCATGGGCCACCGCGGTCCAGGCCGGGCTCGCCGTGTCGATCCTGCTGCTGCTGTCGCTCGTGCTGCACTGACTTGAAGCGGCGCACGGTCGTGCGGTCATCCGCTGGGGGCGCGCCACTCCATGGCGCGTCATGTGTCGATGCAGACGAAGACGCGCGACAGAGTCGCGCGCCCCCAGCGTCTATCCGCTCGATCGTGCGCCGTTTTCTTGTCGTCGACGCGGCCGGCGCGGACCGCTGTGGTGAATCCTTGTTTCGTTCTACACTGTCCACTCCGCACAGGAGGCTACGACGATGGCGGCTGCCGACGACCTCAAGCGCTTGATCGCCGATGCCACGCGCATTGTCGGCTTCACCGGCGCCGGCATTTCGACCGAGTCGGGGATTCCCGATTTCCGTTCGCCCGGCGGCATCTGGAGCCGCTACCGGCCGATCGACTTCAGCGACTTCATCGCCTCGGAGGAAGCGCGCCGCGAGTCCTGGCGCCGCAAGTTCGCCACCGACGCGGTCATGCGCCAGGCGACGCCCAACGCCGGCCACCGGGCGCTGGCGCGCCTGGTCGAGCAGGGCCGCATGAGCGCCATCGTCACCCAGAACATCGATGGGCTGCACCAGGCCTCGGGCGTGCCCGACGACAAGATCATCGAGCTGCACGGCAATGCGACCTACGCCGCCTGCCTGGATTGCGGCGAGCGTTATACACTGGAGTGGGTGCGGGCGTTGTTCGACAAGGACGAGACCTTGCCCGAATGCGGCCAGTGCGGCGGCATCGTCAAGACTGCCACCATCTCCTTCGGCCAGTCGATGCCCGAGATCGAGATGGAGCGGGCGCGCGAGGAGACCATGGCGTGCGATCTCTTCATCGTGCTGGGCAGTTCTCTGGTCGTCTACCCGGCCGCCGCATTCCCGATGATGGCCAAGCGCAACGGCGCGCGGCTGGTGATCCTCAACCGCGACCCCACCGACCAGGACGATGCCGCCGATCTCGTGATCCACGACGAGATCGGCCCCACCATGAGCCGCGCCGTCGGTGTGAATTGAGGGATACGCCATGGCGGTGCTCTTCGCGCAAGACATCCATGTCCATTACGGCCAGGCCTATCTCGAGGTGGCGGGGCAATTCGATGGTGAGATGGAGCCGTGTTTTCGCGGGCAGCAGAACGGCATTTGCGGCGCCGCCGTGCCCGACTTCCTGTTCTTCATAACCGGGCTGCACACCGGCAAGGTTGGCTTCTCGATCAATCTCTTCGAGGAAGATCCGGGCATTGACGATCTGTGGGATGAGATCGTCGAAGTTTCGTTTCTGGTGCCGAGGAACGAGATATCGCTCGTGGAATGGGGAGCCGAGAACGAGTACACGATCCCCATCGGGCCCGGCACGTATCGCGCCAGGTATTACGCCCGCGACATGCAGGCCGGCCGTGATCTTGACACGAATACGACGTCCACCGTCGTCGACACGTATCGGCTCGACGTGTGGAAAGCGGACAAGGCCGCGGACCGCGTCGTCAAGCAGACCGCCGAGATCGCGGCCTACTGGCACGATTGGGCAGCGACTCTCGTCAGCACCGGTTCATGACGGCGCCGCGGGTGGCGCTATTGTCCGCACTAGGCTGGCCGTGAAAGGTCGACTATAGACACCGTGTCTGGATCGGAAGGGGTCGGCATGGGCAGCTTTTCACTCTTTCATTGGCTCATCGTTCTGGTGGTGTCGTTCCTCTGGATTTTTCCGATCTGGATGATCCTGAAACGCACGGGGCGGCCCGGTCCGCTGGCGCTGCTCGCCATCATTCCGCTGATCGGCGTCCTGCTGCTGTGGTGGATTGCCCTGTCGCGCTGGCCGTCACAGGACGGCAACGCAGCGACAA
Source organism: Vineibacter sp. (assembly GCA_035279205.1). Classification (GTDB taxonomy): domain Bacteria; phylum Pseudomonadota; class Alphaproteobacteria; order Reyranellales; family Reyranellaceae; genus Vineibacter. Next base: position 1,653 of record DATEIF010000320.1, on the reverse strand, counting down.
ACATGGTGTCACGGCCCTGATCGGAAACATCGTGCATGTGGCTGAGAACAGCGTTGCTTGTGGTCATGGGCTTGGCGTGGACGACCGGCGCGTTCGCGCAGGGTGCGTTGAAGATCGACTGCAGCAAGCCCGTGACCGCCGCCGATAAGGCTGGCTGCGTCCGACTGACAGAAACCCTGAAGACGATGACGACCGCCTACGAGCGGGTCGCGTCATCGCTCGAGGGGCCGGCACGCGATCACCTGGTGGCCGATCTGGCGCGCTGGCGTTCCGCGGTCGAGACCTTTTGCGTTGCCAGTGCCGGCACCGAGCCATCGTCGGTGGCCGAGGCGCGCGACTGTGTGATCGAACGCACGCAAGCGCGGCTGCGCCGGCTGGACGTCATGCCGCGCGGCCGCGACTACCCGTTCATATCGGATCACATCCGCGTCGAGGCGGGCTCCAAGGACGGCGTCCGCTTCCTGTTCGTCGCCAGCTTTCCGCGTTTCGACCGGCCCGGTGTCGACAACAACCGCGCCAATGGACTGGTATCCCGCATCGCCAGCAACACCATCGACAAGTTCAAGCCGCGGCTGGGCGAGCAGACCGGCGGCGAGAACAGGCGCCTGATCTTCGATTTCGACTACGCCCTGGTCTATGCCGTGCCGCAGCTGGTGACGGTCATCACCACGCACGCGGGCTACCTCGGCACCACCCACACCGCCGGCGGCACCGAGGCAGCCATAGTGGATCTTGGGACCGGTCGCGTGCTGGCGCCGGCCGATTTTCTGACCGACGATGCCCTGGCGTCGATGCTGCCGATCGTGCGCGAATACCTGCGCGTGCAGTTCCGCCAGCGGCAAGGCTTCGACATGGCGGTGCCGCCGGACAAGATCGCCGAGCTGCTGCGCGAGCCGCGGCGCTGGATCGCGCGCGACGATCGGCTGGAGGTCGTGTTCAACGCCGACGAGATCGGCCCTTACGCATCCGATGCCTATTACGTGGCGTTCCCGTACAAATACGCCGGCGCCCTGATCCGCCGCGACGGCCCGTTGGCGCCGAAACTGCCGTAAAGCGCCGCTTCATGGTGAGCCTGTCGAACCATGGATCCTGGCATCACAGCAGCGGTGTTGCTGCACAAGCGTCCGGGCGCGGCTTGGGGCCGCGCTTGTCGGGCGGCACCTTGCAATTGTCCAGCCGCTGCTCGTCCGTCCACTTGCCGCCCAGGCGCTCCTTGCCTGTCCGCGGCGAGGGCGGTGTGACCGGCGCTGTTTGCGGGCGATCCGCCTGCGGTGGATCGGCGGTCGGTCGTTGCTGCGCGCGAAGCGGTGCTGCGCTGCAGACAGCAAGAGCCGTGACGAGCACGCACCAGGGTAGCAGACGCATGAGCCGTCCTCATCGCCGCGGGCCTGCCACTCTGGAGCGGGACGGCGCCGAGGTCACTCCGTTTCCTGCGCGCGAATTCGAGATGCGGAGCCTTCGCGCGCTGCGACGATTCTCCTTGCGGTGGTTCGGCCAGTGAAGGCCGTCCTGGCGACGGCTGGGACCGCGCCGCTCCAGCGGCGCTCATGATCCGCCGCTGCGCGTCGGGGCGTCGCTGGAGCGACGCGGTCCGACCCGTCACCAGCGCCATCACGCACTCGCTTCACCATACTTTGGTTGCGGCCAACGGCT
>DATEIF010000319.1:0-2884 GCA_035279205.1 Vineibacter sp. | reverse complement strand
GGACCACAGACGTTGTGGCCTGATCATTGCGTGCAGGGCACGTCGGGCGCTGCCTTTCATGAAGATCTGATGACCGATCGCGCCGCACTGGTGGTGCGCAAGGGCATGCGGCCGGCGGTCGATTCCTACTCGGCCTTCTTCGAGAATGACCGCACCACCACCACGGGATTGGATGGCTGGCTGCGGGCGCGCGGCGTCTCGCAGGTCGTCTGCTGCGGGCTGGCGTTCGACTATTGCGTCGCCTATTCGGCGCTGGACGCGCAGCGCCTGGGCTTCACGGTCGCCGTGGTCGAGGATGCCTGCGCGGCCATTGATCTCGACGGCAGCCGCGCGGCGCAGGCCGCGGCGATGGCGAAAGCCGGCGTGATGCTGACGACAACGGCGGCGCTGGCCGCCTGAGGCTGCCCCCGTCCCGCCGAATTCCACAGGCAGAGAGCGCCAGCCGACGCTTTCGCGGGGTGCGGCGCTCCTCTACTCTCAGGCCACTCCCACAACCATATGCCCCTCATGTCCTATCAGCACCAGATCGACTCCATCTTCGCCGACACCATCGGCGCCAACGGCCTCTCGCAGCGCGCCTACGAGCGCGAGCTGGAGCAGGCCCTGCCGGCGTTGGACGGCATCAAGCGCCGCCATGCCGATGGCTCGCTGCCGCTGCTGCGCCTGCCGGCGGCGCGCGATGATCTGGCGGCGCTGAAACCGCATGTCGAGCGCCTGCGCCAGTTCGCGCATGTGGTGATCCTGGGCACCGGCGGCTCCAGCCTGGGCGGCCAGACCTTGTCGGCGTTGACCGATATCGGCTTCGGCCCGGCACCGGGCGCGCCCAAGCTGTGGTTCATGGACAACGTCGATCCGGCGACGTTCGCCGAATTGCTGACGCGCCTGGACTTGGCCAAGACGGCGTTCATCCCGATCTCGAAGTCGGGCGGCACGGCCGAGACGCTGACCCAGCTCTTCATCGTGCTCGAGGCGCTGGAGGCCAAGCTCGGCAAGGGCAAGATCGCCGATCATGTGCTCACCATCACCGAGCCGAAGGACAATGCGCTGCGCAAGATCGCGCAACGAATCGGCGGGCCGATCCTCGATCATGACCCGGGAGTCGGCGGCCGCTTCTCCGTGCTGTCGCTGGTCGGCCTGCTGCCGGCGATGATCGCGGGCCTCGATGCGGCGGCGATCCGCGAAGGCGCCGCGAGCGTGCTCGATCCGGCGCTGTCGGCCACCGACGCCACGACCATCGCGCCGGCGGTCGGTGCAGCGCTGTCGGTGGGGCTGTGGCGCGAGCGCGATATCGGCACCACGGTGCTGATGCCCTATGTCGATCGCCTGGCCTACTTCGGTCTGTGGTTTCGCCAGCTGTGGGCCGAGAGCCTGGGCAAGAACGGCAAGGGCACGACGCCGATCCGCGCCATGGGCACGGTCGACCAGCACAGCCAGCTGCAACTCTATCTCGATGGCCCGGCCGACAAGCTGTTCACCGTGCTGATTCGCGACACGGCGGGCGAGGGCACCAAGGTCAAGAGCGACGCGCTGGGCGGCGATGCGTCGCTGGCCTATCTCGCCAACCATTCGCTGGGCGACCTGCTGCTGGCCGAGGCCGACGCCACCGCGGCGACTCTGACCAAGAACGGACGCCCCACGCGCGTGATGCGCATCGCCAAGCTGGACGAGCGCGTGATGGGCGCGCTGCTGATGCATTTCATGCTGGAGACCATCATCGCCGCCGACCTGCTGCAGGTCGACGCCTTCGACCAGCCCGCCGTCGAAGAGGGCAAGGTGCTCACGCGCGAGTACCTGGCGGGGAAGCGATGAATCCCTCTCCCGTTAACGGGAGAGGGAGGGGCCCATGGCGCGTAGCGCCATGGGAGGGTGAGGGATTCGAGACTCGGTGCCTGCCGCCCTCATCCGACCGCCGCTGTCGCGGCGGCCACCTTCTCCCGCATGCGGGAGAAGGGCCATGACCATGATCCGCCGCCTGCCGCCGACTCTCGTGAACCGCATCGCTGCCGGCGAGGTGGTGGAGCGGCCGGCGTCGGCGGTGAAGGAGCTGGTCGAGAACGCCATCGACGCCGGTGCCAGCCGTGTTGCCGTGAGCCTGGTGGAGGGCGGCCGCAGCCTGATCACCGTCACCGACGACGGCGTCGGCATGACGCCGGATGAACTGGCGCTGGCGGTCGACCGGCACTGCACGTCCAAGCTCACCGACGACGAGGATCTGCTCGACATCCGCACCCTGGGCTTCCGCGGCGAGGCGCTGCCGTCGATCGCGTCGGTCAGCCGGTTCATCGTCACCTCACGGCCCAAGGGCGCCGACAGCGCCTGGGCGCTGCGCATCGACGGCGGCGGCAAGGGCCAGCCGCAGCCGGCGGCGCATCCGCCCGGCACGCGCGTGGAAGTGCGTGATCTTTTCTACGCCGTGCCGGCGCGCCTGAAATTCCTCAAGGAGCCGCGCACCGAGCAGGCGCAGGTTGCCGACACCATCAGGCGCCTGGCGATGGCACATCCGCAGATCGCCTTCTCGCTCGAGGACGAGGACCGCACGCTCTTCAACTATGCCGCCATCGCACCGTCGCTGGTCGAGGATGGCGAAGACGCCGCGCGCCTGGAGCGGCTGGCCGCCATCATGGGCCGCGACTTCGCGCAGAACAGCCTGCCGATCCATGCCGAGCGCGAGGGCTTCATCCTCACCGGCCATGTCGGCCTGCCGACGCTGAACCGCGGCACGGCGCAGCATCAGTACCTGTTCGTGAACGGCCGGCCGGTGCGCGACAAGCTGCTGGTCGGTGCCGTGCGCGGCGCCTATCAGGATTTCCTCGCCCGTGACCGGCATCCGCTGGTGGCGCTGTTCCTTGAAGCACCGCGCGGCATGGTCGATGTCAACGTGCAT
>DATEIF010000318.1:0-10365 GCA_035279205.1 Vineibacter sp. | reverse complement strand
ACATGGTGGCGCCGGGCACACGCGTGCTCGATGTGGGCTGCGGCGATGGCGCCCTGCTCGACCACCTCGTCCGCTTCAAGCAGGTCGACGGCCGCGGCATGGAACTCAGTCAGGCGGGCGTGAATGCCTGCGTCGCCCATGGGCTGAGCGTCATCCAGGGCGATGCCGACACCGACCTGAGGCACTATCCCACCGGCGCTTTCGACTACGTGATCCTGAGCCAGACCCTGCCCGCGACCCGTTCGCCGCGTCACGTGCTTGAGCAGATGCTGCGCGTGGGCCACCGCGCCATCGTGTCGTTTCCCAACTTCGCGCACTGGCAGGTGCGCATGCGCCTGCTGTTCGGCGGTCATATGCCGCAGACCGACGCGCTGCCGCACCGCTGGTACGACACGCCCAACATCCACCTCTGCACCATCGACGATTTCCGCGACCTCTGCGCGGAGATGGGGGTCGTGGTCGAGAAGGCGCTGGCGCTGGATCGCCGCGGCCACATCATCAGCGGCCTGCCCCTGCCGCTCGCCAACCTGATCGGCGAGCAGGGCCTGTTCCTGCTGCGGCGGAAGTAGCTGTTCCGTCATCCCGAGCGGCAGCGCTCGGGATGACGTCAAATCGCGATCTTCGCTTCCACCGGCTTCGCGACGCGCAGCCAGTCCCGGGTGTCCATCTCCATCGAGCGGTCCAGGCGGCCGGCGTTGAAGAAGATGCTCGCGTGCGCCAGCAGGTCGGGCTCGACGATGATCGACAGCGCCTCATTGAACGAGAACGGCGGCACGCTGCCCATGGCGCAACCGGTGATCTCTTGCGCCGTCTGCGGATTGGCGAAGCCACATTTGCGGGCACCGAAATGCTGTGCCACGGCGTCGAAGTCGAGCTTGCGGCTACCGGGCAGGATGGCGAGCACGTGCCGCCGTCCACTGCCGCCGCCACGCACATCCAGCACCATCGCCTTGGCGGCCTGATCGGGATTGTTGCCGCGGATCACGCTGATCTTGTCGGAGCGCCCTTCGGGCTCATGCTCGATGACGCGGAATGTGGCGTTCTCGCGGCTCAGCAAGTCGACAATGCGGTCGAAGACAGACGATTCGCTCACGGACGACTCCGGCGCTGCGCAGGCGGGCTACTGTAAGGATCAGTCGATCGATCGCGCCGAGGGCGGCACGATACGGCCGGCCGCCGGCGACGGGCCGCGCGAGTGGGCCACCCGCAGGCGTGGGCGGGCCGGCGCGGGATGATGGGCAACGACGCCGGCGTGAATCTGCTTGCCGGCCTCGACGACCGCCACGCCCGCGAAGCGGCTGAACAGGCGCCGGCCCATCCTTTCGACCGTGGGTGCCAGGCTCAGCAGCAGGCGCGATCGGGTCGGCGGCAGGTAGAGAGCGCGCGCCTCGCGCAACGGCGTGAACATGTTGGCGCGCAGCAGGATGGCGAGCTGGCGCGCCGAATAGGGGTGGCCGTGATAGAACGGCGAGCGGTCGAACTGGGCCCAAAGGCCGGTGCGATTGGGCACCACGACCAGCATGCGCCCGCCGTCGGCCAGCACGCGCCATGCCTCCCGCAGCAGCGGCCTGATCTGCTCGGCGCACTCCAGCGCATGCACGATCAGCAACCGGTCGACCGAGCGGTCCGGCAACGGCAGGTCGATCTCCTCGACCAGGGTCGCGAGGTTGGCGCGCTCGTTGGGCCACGGCAGCACGCCCTGCGCCGCCGGCATCAACGCCAGCACACGCTCGGCTTCGTCCATGAACGGCCGCAGGAACGGCACGGCATAGCCCAAGCCGGCCACGCGCAGGCCGCGCACGTCGGGCCACAGTTCGCGCAACTGCGCACGCAGCAACCGCTGGGTCACCTGGCCCACGGTCTCGGCGTAGAAGTCGCGCAGGTCGACAACGTCGGTGAACATGCAATTTATATATAGCACGGTTTGGCGATTTCATCCCGTGCCGGGTGACTTGGGCGAAGTGCCGGTGCTAACGTCGCGCCGCGCTACTGATGGTGACAGGGTGAAAACCCCAGGGGAGAAAAAGGATAGCGTATGGCCAACATGAAACTGATGTACTCGCCAACCTCGCCGTATGTGCGCAAGGTCATGGTGCTGGCGATCGAAGCCGGCCTCGACAAGAAGATCGACAGGGAAACGGTATCCACCACGCCCGTGGCGCCGCATCCGACCGTCGCCAAGGTCAACCCGCTGGCCAAGGTGCCGGCGCTGAAGGCCGAGGGACTGGACCTCTACGACTCGCCGGTGATCTGCGAGTATCTCGACAGCAAGCACCGCAAGAAGAAGTTCTTTCCGGCCAAGGGCAAGGCGCGCTTCAACGCGCTGCGCCAGCAGGCGCTGGCCGACGGCCTGATCGATGCGGCGATCCTGCTGCGCTACGAGAATACCCTGCGCGAGGAGGCCATGCGCAGCCAGGCTTGGCAGGACGCGCAGATGAAGAAGATCCGCTGGGCGCTCGACCAGATGGAAAAGGAAGCCGGCACGCTCAAGGGCTCGCCCACGATCGGTCACATCACGTTCGCCTGCGCGCTGGGCTACCTTGATTTCCGCTATGCCGACGAGGGCTGGCGCAAGAAGCGCAAGAAGCTGGCGACCTGGTTCGACAAGTTCGCCCAGCGCCCCTCGATGAAGATGACGCTGCCGCCGAACTAGCATCCCGGGAGCGCGGGCGTCGCGCCGAGATCATGAGCGGGCCAGAGGCCCGCGCTCCCAGGACCATGAGTCCTACCCGGTCTTCTTGCGCATTGTGTTCCAATTGGACCCTTTGGCACGGCCTCGAATCATCACATCGCTTCGTGTCGGATGACACGACGCGCCCCACACAAGCCCGTGCACGCGGCCATCGCCTGCAACGTGCGCGTGGGGCTGTGTTAGACTCGCGCGCATGCCGACCCGCCGTCCGCCCAGCCCAGCCAAGGTACGCCTGGCTCGGATGGTGTTTGGACTGGGCCTGCTGGCCGCGCTGATCGTCCTGCTGACCGGCCCCGCCTATCGTCGCGGCTACATCGACGTCGGCGGTATTCAGACCGCATTCGGTTTCGGCACATCGGCAGCGCTGGCCGCCATCATCGGCGGACTGGCCTTGTCGCTGCTGCTGCCGGCCCGCGAATACCAGCACACGATCATCGCCACCGGTTTTGCCTGGCTGTTTCGTCTGGCCGTGCTCTGTGTCTTCGGCGTGACGCTGGTCTTCCTGGCATCCCGCGCTGTTCCAAGCCTCGGCGCCCGCACCGACTCCATGCGGATGCTGACGATCGCCGGACTGGCCGCCCTGGTTGCTGTCGTGCTGGGCATTCTGTGGGCAGCGGTGCAGCCTGCCGGCACGGCGCGGCCCGGTCTGCTCTCCACCCTGATGGGTGTGGCGATGGGAATCGCCGCCGCCTATGTGCCGATCAGCTGGCGGATCACCGCCGATACGCTGCCGCGCATCAACGACATCAGCACCGATACGCTTCACCCACCGCCCTACGTCGCCTTGCGGTCATCGCGCAGCGACCAGGGCAACGGCGCCGACTATGCCGGCGAGGCCGTCGCCGCGGCGCAGCGAGCCGGCTATCCCGATCTGCGGTCGCTGACTGTCAAGGAACCGGCAGCCGAGGCGTTCGCACGTGTCGAGCACACTGCCCAGGCGCTGAACTGGCACATCGTGGCAAGCGAACCCGGCCAGGGCCGCCTGGAAGCGGTCGCGACCACCGCGTGGTTCGGCTTCCAGGACGATATCGTCGTCCGGCTGACCGGGGTGAGCGGCGGCACCAAGGTCGATATCCGCTCGCGGTCGCGGGTCGGCATCAGCGATCTCGGGACCAACGCCGCCCGCGTCCGTCAGTTTCTCGCCCGCCTGCAGCAGCCGGACTGACTCAGGAACTGACGCTTGGACACCGCTCATGGTTCGGCGAGCTCACCATGAAGCCCGGTGACCCTCGTCGTCAGCGCCAACCGACGCGCTGCGCGTCATGACGCTGGCGATAGATGGCCCGGCTCTGGCGGTCGAGCATGCCATCCAGCCGCGCCCGCTCGCCCGGCGTCACGGTGCCGTCGGCCCGGGCCCGCGCCTCGGCGGCACGGACTCGGTACTGGCCCCCTTCGAGCCGGCGAAACTCCGCGGGAGTCAGCGACCCGTCACGCGCACCGGCAAGGATGCGTCCCTGTTCGCGCCGCTCGCGCCCGTCGATGCCGCTGCCCGCGGCGTACGTTCCCTGCGCATCGTGACGCTGGCGATAGATGGCGCCGCTCTGGCGATCGAGCATGCCGTTCAGGTGCGCCCGTTCACCGGGCGTCACGACACCATCAGACTTGGCGCGCGCCTCGGCGCCCTCGATGCGCCCTTCACGTCCCTGCAGGTACTGATACTCCCGCGGCGTCAAGGAGCCGTCCTGGACACCCCGGTAGATGCGCCCTTCCTGGTTCGCCTCGCGGGCATCGATCCGCGACGTGCCGACGCCGGGGATCCCGGTGTTCAGACCCTGCGCCGCAGCGGCATGCGACAGGCCGGCGACGCACAGCGCGCTCAGCACGGCCAGCGACGAGACACGAAAGGCGATGGACATGGGGCTTCCTCGGTGGCGATCGACGGCCTGAGGCGGGCCGTCTTATGGCTGCCTACGCACCCGCCGTCGGCCCCATCCCCGCGCACGCTGCCGGATTCTCACGGCACCTTGAATGCAACATCGACCGGCACGCGATAGCCATTGGCCAGACGGTTGGTCTCGTTGGCAAGGCCGACCACGGCCATGAGTTCGCCGAACATGTCCTCGGTCATCCCGCGCTTGCGTGCCTGCGCGGTGTGCGAGGCCACACAATAGTCGCAGGCGTTAGTCACCGAGACGGCGAGATAGATCATTTCCTTCGTGCGCATGTCGAGGGCGCCGTCCGTCATCACGGTGCGCATGTTCGACCACATCCGGCGCATCTGCGCCGGATGCCGCGCCATCGCCTTCCAGAAGTTGTTGACCTGCCGCGGGTCGATACCGCGCACCGCCGCGATCTCCTCGAACACCGCCTTCGCCTCGGGTGCCGCTGCGTCGTACTCGATCAAGAAACCGTCAGACATGACTCTCTCCGCGGTGCGTGAACCAGGAGCCAGCATGTGGCGATGATCGCCAACCTTCAACCGCTGCCTTGGCTCTCATTGCCAGCCGGCCCTGCCAAGCTTAGTGTTGGCGATGTCAACTTATCGCGTCGGGAGCGAACGTCGATGACCATGGTCCCTGCTTCGTCCGATGCGCCGCCGCCGCGCCGGCGCCGGCCACGCGCCAAGCCGGCGAACCGCTATCATCACGGCGACCTGCGGGCGGCGCTGCTGGAAGAAGGCAAGCGGCTGCTCGACCAACAGGGCCCGTCGGCGTTGAGCTTGCGCGAGGTCGCCCGTCGGCTCGGCGTTTCGCACAATGCGCCCTATAAGCATTTCGCCACGCGCGAGGCCCTGCTGGCCGCACTGGCAGCGGATGGCTTTCGCCGATTGGCCGCTCGCATGGCCGACGATGCGCACGGCGGCAGCCTGCATGGCGCCGGGCTGGCTTATGTCGGCTTTGCCCTTGAGGACCCCACGATCTTTCGGCTCATGTTTTCCGACGCCATCGACAAGGCGGGGTTCACCGACCTGCGGGCAGCCTCGTCAGCCGCCTTCACGGCGTTGCGGACGCGCACAGCCGCCGTCGCCGGTCACACCGACATCGATCTGGCGGCCGTCAGCGCCTGGTCCTTCGTGCACGGCCTGGCCAACCTGCTGATCGACGGACAACTGCCATCGGCACTCGACGGCGGCCGCGGCAAGCTGGAGATCGCCGATCGCGTCTTGCGCACTTACGCAGGTACATCGAAACGCACCGCCCGCAACGGTGAGAGTACGCTCGCGAGAACGTGAGACCTCTGCCCCAAAGCTGCCATGCCCGGCAGCCTCAATGCCGATTGGTCCCGGTGGCGTCTCCGCCACGACACACGATCACCGCTCGGAGCGCCCATGCAACGCCGCTCGTTCCTGCGCACCGCAGCCCTCGCGACCATCGCCACAACAACCACGGCACGCGCCCAGGAAGCCTCCAACTTTGTGCTGATCCACGGCGCCTGGCATGGCGCCTGGTGCTGGCAGCGCGTGGTGCCCATGCTGGAGTCGCGCGGACACCGTGTCGAGGCGCCGACCCTGGCAGGCGTCGGTGAGCGCGTCAGCGAGCTGAGCGATGCCATCACGCTCGACACCCACATCGAGGAGGTCGTCGACCTGCTCAGCACGCGCGGGATGTGGAACACCGTATTGGTTGGCCACTCCTATGCCGGCGCCGTCATCACCGGTGTCGCCGACCGTGTGCCGCAGCGTCTGCGCCGGCTGGTGTTCCTCGATGCCGTCGTGCTGGAGAGCGGCCAGAGCATGGGCCTGCCGGCCGGGCGCGACCCGCGCCGGCCGGCCGCGATCCCGCCGCCGCCGGCATCGAACTTCGGCATCCCCAATCCGGCCGATCTGGCCTGGGTACAGCAGAACCTCACGGCGCATCCCGCGCGCACGTTCGAGCCGCCGCTGATCCTGCAGAACCCGGTCGGCAACGGCATCAAGTGCATCTACGTCGCCTGCAACCGCCCGGCGATGATGGACCACGCCCTGTTCCGGCGCATGGCCCAGGTCAATCTCGGCTGGCAGATCCTCGAGCTGGCCACCGGCCATGACGCGATGGTGACCGCATCAGGCCCGCTGGTGGAGTTGCTGGAAAAGGTCGCGGTGTAGACATCATACTCCGTCATACCGAACACCTCTGTCATCCCGAGCGCAGCGAGGGATCTAGGCGCCGTCCCCGGATCCCTCGCTGCGCTCGGGATGACAGCGTCTCGGTCGGGACGACACCACGACCGTTGCGCAACTGTCGCAGCGACAACGCGTCTCCGCGCAAATAACCGGCCTGTCGCTTACGTACGAAACGCGTTAGGATGATCAGAACGAAACGATGTGCCGGGCTCGCCGGCGCATCGGGAGCGACGGCATGCCCGACCTCTTCGACGCCTTGTTGTTGGCGCGCCTGCAGTTCGCCTTCGTCATTACGTTCCACATCGTGTTCCCGGCATTTTCGATCGGCCTGGCCAGCTACCTGGCCGTGCTCGAAGGGCTGTGGCTGTGGACCGGCCGCGACGTCTACCTGCGCGTCTTCCGCTACTGGTTGAAGATATTTGCACTGGTGTTCGGCATGGGCGTCGTGTCGGGCGTGGTGATGGCCTACCAGATCGGCACCAACTGGGGCCCCTACGCCGACCGCACGGGACCGATCCTCGGCCCGCTGATGGGCTACGAGGTGCTGACGGCATTCTTCCTCGAGGCCGGCTTCCTTGGCGTGATGCTGTTCGGTATGAACCGCGTCGGGCGCGGTCTGCACTTCTTCGCGACGTTGATGGTGGCGATCGGCACCCTGATCTCGGCGTTCTGGATCCTGTCGGCCAACAGCTGGATGCAGACACCGACCGGCCATGCGGTGGCGCCCAACGGGCAGTTCGTGCCGGTCGACTGGTGGGCCATCGTCTTCAATCCGTCGTTTCCCTATCGCCTGGCGCACATGGTGCTGGCCGCCTACCTCACGACAGCCCTGGTGGTCGGCGCGGTCGGCGCCTGGCATCTGTTGCGCGATCGCTACAACGGGTCGGCACGCACGATGTTCTCCATGGCGATGTGGATGGCGGCCCTGGTGGCGCCGTTGCAGATCGTCGTCGGCGACTTGCATGGGCTCAACACGCTGAAACACCAGCCGGCCAAGATCGCGGCGATGGAAGGTCACTTCGAGACCCAGCGCGGCGCGCCGCTCATTCTCTTCGGCCTGCCGGACATGGCGGCCGAGACCACGCGCTATGCCATCGAGATCCCGCGCCTGGGCAGCCTGGTGCTGACCCACGAATGGGATGGCGAGATCAAGGGCCTGAAGGAATGGCCATCCGCCGATCGGCCCAACGCCACCATCGTGTTCTGGTCGTTCCGGATCATGGTCGGCATCGGCGTGCTGATGGTGTTGCTGGGGTTGTGGAGCCTGCTGGGCCGCTGGCGCGGCTTCCTGTTCGACGCGCCCTGGCTGCATCGCTTCGCCGTGGTGATGGGGCCGGCCGGGTTCGTCGCGGTGATCGCCGGCTGGATCACCACCGAGGTCGGCCGCCAGCCCTACACGGTCTACGGCCTGTTGCGCACCGCAGACTCGGTATCGCCCATCGCGACGCCGGCCGTCGCTACGTCGCTGGCCACCTTCGCCCTCGTCTACTTCGCGGTCTTCGGCACCGGCGTCTTCTACCTGCTGCGGTTGATGCGCCGGGCACCGAGCGCGGACGAGCCCGGCCCGGCACCCGTCGCCGACGCCGCCAAGCCGGCGCTGGTTGGTGGGGCGGTCGGCCGCCTGACCGCCGAGGGGGAAGCGCCATGATCTTCGACCTGGCATTCCTGTGGGCCGGCCTGATCGCATTTGCGGTGCTGGCCTACGTGATCCTCGACGGTTTCGACCTCGGCATCGGCATCCTCTTCCCGGCGCTCAAGGATCCGCATGATCGCGACGTCGCCATCGACAGCATCGCGCCGGTATGGGACGGCAACGAGACCTGGCTGGTGCTGGGCGGCGGCGGGCTGTTCGCGGTCTTTCCGCTGGCCTATGCGATTGCGTTGCCGGCGCTCTACATGCCCATCACCTTGATGGTGCTGGCGCTGATCTTCCGCGGCGTCGCCTTCGAGTTCCGTCATCGCACCGAGCGTGGCCGGCGCTTCTGGGATGGTGCGTTTGCCGGTGGCTCGCTGGTGGCGGCGCTGTGCCAGGGCATCGCGCTGGGTGCGCTGGTGCAGGGCATCCGGATCGAGAACCGTACCTATGCCGGCGGCTGGTGGGACTGGCTGACGCCGTTCAGCGTGCTCACCGGCCTGGCGCTGGTGACCGGCTATGCGCTGCTGGGCGCGACATGGCTGGTCTACAAGACACAGGGTGACATGCAGGCCCGCTGCTTCCGCTGGTCCCTGCCGCTGGGCGCGGCGCTGCTGGGGTTCATCGTCATCGTCAGCGCCGTGACGCCGCTGCTCAATCCTGTCTACGCCCAGCGCTGGTTCGCCTGGCCCGCCATCCTGTACGCCGCACCGGTACCGGTGCTGGTGGCGGCAACGGCGTTCGCTTTCTGGCGCGCCATCCGCAACGGCCGCGAGCTGCTGCCGTTCCTGCTGGCGCTGGCGCTCTTCGTGCTGAGCTACATCGGGCTCGGCATCAGCCTCTACCCGCACATCGTGCCGCCATCGGTCACGATCTGGTACGCCGCCGCACCCGAGGCGAGCCTGAAGTTCCTGTTGGTCGGTGCCGCTGTGCTGCTGCCGGTCATCCTGATCTACACCGGTTACGCCTACTGGGTGTTCCGCGGCAAGGTGACACCCGGCAGCGGGTACCATCACTGACATGGCATCGCCGTCGGCACCCATGCACCCGCGCTGGCGCCGCCTGGGCTGGTTCATCCTGCTGTGGGCCGGCGGCGTCGCCGCGGTCGCCGGCGTCGCCTACCTGCTACGCACGGTGATGAAGCTGACGCTGACCTCCTGAGCGCTGCGAAAGCCTGGGAGCGCGGGCCTCTGGCCCGCTCATGCCTTGGCGCTGCGCGCTTAGGCGAAGGGCTGAAATGCGGGCGAGACGCCCGCGCTCCCAGGCTTTCGCTGCGCTCAGCACGACGAGAAACCTCACCCCACGCTCGTACCGCCGTCGCCGCGCACCGGGTGTCCCGCCGCGAACACCTGCTGATGGCCGCCCAGCGTGTCCATGTATTCGCGCACGCGCGCGATGCGCCCATCGCGGCATTCGAAGATGAAGCAATAGTCGTTGGCATAGGCGATGCCGTTGGGCAGCCGCGCCGACATGCGCTCCTCCACCACGACGATCGGACCGTCGGCATGGAAGCCGCGAAATGCGATCGACACGTCCGTGAAGAGACGCCGCATGCCGGTCGCGATGAAAGCCGCGATCTCGTCGCGCCCGATCATGTGATGCGTCATATCCAGCGCGACGGCCGTGGCATTGCCCGTCGGCGCCAGCCATTCGGCGTCATCCATAAAGAAAGCCGCGATCCGTTCGGGATCGCGGCTGGCGAAGGCAGCCCAGGCTGCCTTGACAAGTACTTTGCTGTCTTCGCTCCGCATGGACCTCACCTCCGTTCGGTGAGGTCCCTCTAATGCGGATCGTACCGCCCGTGCTCGCGGTTTGCGGACATCACTGGCCGTGAGGCGCAGCGCGCCTCAGTACATATGCTGGCCGCCGTTGATGCTGAGCGTCGAGCCGGTGATGAAGCCGGCGTCGTCGGCCACCAGGAACACCACGCCGCGCGCGATCTCGTCGGCCTTGCCGAGCCGGCCCACGGGGATCTTGGCGACGATCTTCTCCAGCACC